>JAFVTX010000052.1 GCA_017503015.1 Fibrobacter sp.
CCAGGAAACCAAGAACGCCTCCCTGTTCTTATATGAACGTCCCAAGAGCCTGCTGGAGTACGGAAACGCAGCAAGTTTCAAAGACGTAAACGGTATCGAAGCCATATTCTTGTACAACAACGGCACACTGGTCTATCCGGACATTTCATCGAAGCTACTTGCTCACACAGAGCAGTTCTCCGATGCTAAGCCCACCCCTGCCGAAGGAACTCTGTACCAGGCCGAACAGGACAGCCGCAATTTACAAGAAGTTTTATTCTCCCGAGAAATGCTTGCAAGAAATCCTTTGCTTTCGCCAAAAGAACAGGCTCAGAACATTCTTGGAATCATCCGCATAGCCTACAAGAACAAAGATTACAACGAAGCCCTGCGACTTTTGAAAATTCTTGAAACAAGACCCAAATTGCAGGGATACCTACATTCGGACCTTACCCGTTCCATAAACTTACTTCACTTTGACATCTTGGTAAAGATGAAAAACCACCAAGAAGCTGAAGACTACTGCCTATCCGTCCTGAACCAATTTCTGCAAGAAAAGACCATCGAGGATATTCCCTCCACGAGATTCTTCTTCGAGACTGCCTTCACCCAGATTCTTTCTTTCGAAAACCTCAAGCAAGAAAAGCGTGAAGCCTTCTGGAATTTGAGAGGAAACTTCAACCGGCAGCTTAGCTATACGGAAATCCTGATGCACAACCAGGAACTTTTCCAAAATACCCTGCATAGCGAAAGCTCTGCCAAAACAGGGATCCTGTTCAAGTCCGACAGAAACGTTGACTTAATTAGGATGTCCTACCCCATGCTCTCCGGAAACCAAGTTGTCATTGCCAAGGTAGACGAAAGCGCCTACCGAAGTCGACTTATAGACAAACTGAAGGATGTTGCCCAACGATGGAAAAATGTCCCCTTCTCTATTACTGACGCAAACGATTCCGTTCTGTTGGGATCCATTCCCGACAGCGCAAGCATTATTTCGCAAACCACCTTCAGTACGGCGCAATCCTGGCAACTGAGCCTTTACGAAAAAGATGTAGGCGAAATCCGAAAAGAATCCAGGCATCGAATGCTCCTGATGTATGGCCTTTTGTTTTTCTCCCTCATTACGGTGATATTTGGCTCCTTCTTTATGCTACGTTTCTTTATTCAGGAACACAAGCTTTTGGCCATGAAGGCAAACTTCCTTTCTAGCGTTTCTCACGAATTGAAAACGCCCCTCACCTCTATCAAGATGTTCGCCGAAATGATGGCTAGAGGGCGTGTCATGAAAGTCGAAAAAGTCCAGGAATACTCTGGACTCATCAACAAGGAAGCCTCCCGACTAGAAAACCTGATTGGAGCCATCCTGAACTACACCCGCATGGAACACGGTACAGGAGCATTCAAGTGGGAAAAATTGGATTTTTCTGTATGCGCCAAGAAAGTCTTTGAAGCGGTAGAAGATATTGGCGTCGAAAAGGGACTTTCTTTCAAAACCCATTTTGACCCCAACGTATATGTCATGGGCGATTACACGGCACTTTATAGCCTAGCGCAGAATCTAATAGAAAATGCGATTAAATACACCAACGCTCCCGGCGATATTGAAATCAAGGTCTACAACGAAGACGACCGCGCCGTATTTTCAGTAATTGACACGGGCGTAGGCATTCCTTCTTCGGAACAAAAAAATATATTTAATGATTTTTACAGGGTTGGCGACGAAATGACTCGTAGCACAAAGGGCTCAGGACTTGGACTTGCCATTGTGAAACGGGTCGCAGAAACCCACAGGGCAACCATATCCCTGGTAAGTAAGCCCGGCAAGGGCTCCAACTTTACGGTAAGATTTAGAAAGGTGGATTAACATGCAACACAAAATCCTCATCGTAGAAGACGAAGAAATCATCCGGCTCGGTCTGCAAGACAATTTTGAGTTGGAAAATTACATCGTTGAGACAGCTGCCGACGGCGAAGAGGCCATTGCCAAGGCGGATTCCTTTATGCCGCACCTGGTAATCCTCGACTTGATGATTCCCAAGAAAAGCGGGTTCGAGGTCTGCCGAGTCATCCGTAAAAAGCACCCTCAAACATTCATTATCATGCTGACTGCCAAGACCGAAGAAACCAGCAAGGTGGCTGGTCTTGAAATGGGAGCTGATGACTATGTGACCAAGCCATTCTCCATCTTAGAGCTCTTGGCCCGAGTCAAAGCATTCCTCCGTAGAGTTGACACAGACGCCCCCCCTACACAAACAGCAGCGCCTTCTGATGTAGTAGATTTTGCAGACATCCACCTAGATTTCAAAAAATACGAAGCTACCAAGGGTGGAGTCCCCCTAGAAATGTCCGCCAGGGAATTTCAGATTCTCAAATACTTCTGGCTACACAAGGGCGAGGTTGTCCTCCGCGAAGATCTGTTGCAGGAAATATGGGGGTATACCACAGAGAACATGCCCTCCACGCGAACCATTGACAATCACATCGTGAACCTTCGCAAAAAACTGGAAGACGACCAAGCCAACCCCAAAATCATCCTTTCTATCAGAGGAGCAGGGTATAAGTTTGATGTGTGACGAGTAGTGAGTTATGAGTTGTGAGATACGACTGAAAACTGATGACCGAAAAAATGCTGAACCCTAGATTGGACAAAGGAAATTTCGCAATACGCATGGCAATAATGCTTGTGTGGTTGTGCGGCATTGTATCGTTTGCAAATGCTGAGAAGATGGAAGCCTCCATACAAGAGGCTTTATACCGCTTTGAAATGAAAGGGGAATTTCAAAAAGCCATTGGCATTCTGGAAAAAGTTGTCAGCGAAGGAGACCACGAAGATAAGGAGCAAGCTAGCTTTTACCTTGGAAAAATTCAAGAACTAGCGGGAAACAGGCAATCTGCCAACCTTTACTACAAGCAAAGTCTTCAAAATACGAAAGAAACAAGCAAGGCCTATTGGCTCGCCGAAAGAATTGGAGCAACTGCAAACAAACCAGAAACCATTCAAAAGAATATTCTCCGGTTAAAATCTCCCGTACAAAAAATCTTCAATGGGAACCCAACATACATTCATCTTCAAAACGGAGAGATCTATAAAATAGCAAACGATTCACTTATCAAAATTCCGACTAACATCGCAAGCGGCGCTGAAATCCTGAAAGTTAACAACGCCGGATTATGGTACGCCACACCAGAAAAAGACAGTATTCGATTTAAACCTTTCAATAACGTGCGCAAGGTCAAATCCATTGCTCTACGAAATCCAAAAGACATCGCTATTAGCGAAAATAAAGCCCTTATTCAAGGAGATTACGCCGTTGTACTCGTCAATAAAAGAGGCGAACAAGAGTTGTCCAACGATAACTTCAACGAATGTCAGATAGAAATGTACTATACCCCCACCGAACATTTTATCTTGAATTGTCCCGACAACGCACTTCATTTTTTATCAAGCGATAATCTTTCAGAATCTTTTATTATAAGCCAATATGACGCCATACAGAAAACCATCTCTATAAAAAACAACATAGTTTTCTATTCCGGAGGAAATCTTTTTTGCTACAACATTCAAAAAAGCATCGATCCCATTTGGAAAGCCGCGTTTAATTCTGTAGAAAGTATTATTCCTTTTGAGAACAATATTGTCGTGCTCGAAGCCTCTGGTCGATTATCCCTTTTAAGTATCAACACAGGCGACACTATCGCAGTATTGCGAAGTGACGCAGACCGAATTCATCCACTGGCAAAGGGGACACTCGGACTATTTACTAACGAGGGAGCCCTCATCGTAGTGGACACCTTACTTCGCCCTCTATGGAATTTTAATTTTGCCAGGCCCATCACGCAGGCCCCTATTCTTACTGACGGGAATACCTATCTAAGTTTTGACAATCAAAATTTGCAAGGAATCGCACCCTATTATTATGGGAAGTCCCCCCTAGCATCATCAATTCTTTCACAACAGGCTGCAATTCTTGCAGAAACATCCCAATGGGACAAACTCACCGCTGTACTAGATTCTCTGCTGAAACTAGAACCGGGCAATGCTGAAGGTTGGTTATTCAGGGCCCTTCAATTAGAAAATAACCAGAGTAAGGAGCAAGAAAGGCAAAAAGCCTGGTCTGAGGCCGTTAGACTTTCTGTTAGCAATCCCCAAGTAACACCTTTGATTCTCAATCGTTACAGTAAAGCCATCGGCGCAAAGTTCGTAAGCTTATTAAATGTATCTCCCAAAACAAGATACCCTCAATTTTTCGGGAGCAAAAAGAACCTATATACCATTGACCCGGCCGCAAACAGGCTTATCTGCATCAACGCCGAAAATGGAGAACTCCGTTGGACAAAGGCTTTGTCAAAAATGGACAATAGCCTCGTCATCAACAATGATGAAAAAATTCTTGTTCTTGCATCAGGCTTCAACCTAAACATTTATGAACTGAGCAAAGACGGGAAGAGGACCTCTATCCAGCTACCGGGTAAAGCCTTCAATATCTCATTGGAAAACGAAGCCATCTATATTTCAACTTGGAACGGTTTCATGATTAAGCTTACAAGACCCGATGGTAGACTTGCCTGGTCCCGAAAAATATTTGACCTACCATTTCTTTTTGCAAGAGACGATTTCCAAATTGTCGCCTCTAGCCTGGAAGGAAACATATCTCATCTTTGGGAAGGATCCGGGCAAATCAAGCTAGGTTTAGTAAAAATGCCATCAGGGATTTCTCAAATGACACATATCGATTCCACCATGATTTTCGCAACTACCAATAACAGACTACTTATCTACGATGCAAGAAATCCCAGTAACGACCCTCTGCAAATTCTAATGGAATCTCCCATTGCTTCGTTACAAGCTTTCCCCTACAAGGGGACAAATTGCGTCCTAGTGGGGCTTGCAAACCAAAGTCTACTTCTGTATACCATCTCTGGAACGCCCCTATGGAAATTCCAGGGGAAAAGTTCCATCTTTTCAAAACCTTTTGTGGAAGATGGCCTAGCCTGGCTAGACCAGGGTAACGAAGTTGTCGCCATATCCCTTTCTGATGGGAAAATAGTCCACCGTTTCAGCACGCCCGGTGGAGCAGGAACCCCCTTTATCCTGAACAAGACTCTCTTTAGCGCCTCCTCTAAAAGGTTGTTGTATGGATTTTCCCTCTAAATGGCAAAATTCAACCATTTTTACTCCGATTTAGACTGCTTTTAGCCTCAAAATAGTGGTTTTTCCTTTGAAAAAACATTACATTTCTATATGTTGTAATTGTCTTTTAGAAGGATGAAGATTTTGACATTTTTCAAGGTTTTAAGCGTCTTTGCCCTTACAGGCGTTCTGATTACTTTCTCCGGTTGCAAGACCGAAGAAAATTCAGAGGTTGTCCAGAGCCAGCAAGAATACCCAAGAAGTGAGACCCTCTATATTGGAGGGTTCGACTGGGCACCTCCGGCAACGTTCAACCCTCTGGACTACGACCCCAATTTCCCTATCGACGGGAACGTCCGCCTTATGTACGAGACCCTGGTTACCTACAACCAGCTTAATGGCGAACTGGAACCCATGCTTGCCGACAGTTTCAAGCAGACTGACGACGCCGTCATCGTTCATCTAGACGAACGGGCCAAATGGAATAACGGCGAACCGGTGTCCGTGGATGACGTTATTTTTTCCTTCTTCATTGATTCAATCCTGCCCACCCCAAGGCATGGCAACTGGAACTATATCAAGAAGATTTCTGCAGACAGCAACAACAACATTACATTCTCCTTAAATCAAGAGAATCGGAACCCCCTGATCCTTCTAAATGCCATAGCGGAAACCTCCATTCTCCCCAAAAAAGTCTTTGGTCCCATTGTCCTAAGTGCCGTAAGCAATAAAACATACGACATGGCCAAGGTTACAGCATTTAAAAACGACTCCAATCCCGTAGTTTCCGGACCATACGACTTAAAAACATTCTCCCCCGACAAGATTGTCCTGGAAAGGAATGACAATTACTGGGGCAATGTAAAGCACGGCGGCAAGAAGCCCGCCCCCAAATACATCATCCACTCCTTGTACAACGGCAACAACCACTTCAACAGTGCTATGGTCAAGGGTAACCTAGACGTATCTTCCATTTTCCTTCCCCGTATTTGGGACAAGGTTAAGGACAGTATTCGCGCCTGGAGCAGGAACGAACCGTACCACCAGCCCGGGTCCATTACTACGTTATTGATAGCCCATCATCAAAAGCCCTTTAGTGATGTTGCTTTCCGCAGAGCTCTTGCACATAGCATCAACTTCGAAAAAGTCAAGGCGCGTGCTATATCCAACTATACACCGGCCATGCAATCTGGATTTATTCTGCCCTTTGGTACAGAAAGCAAGTTCTTCAATAAAGAAGATGCCGAGAAATATGGTTACGAATTCGATTTGGACAAGGCTCGTAGCATTTTGAAGGATGCGGGCTACTCCTGGAATGCCGAAGGCGCTCTTCTAGACCCCGATGGCAGCCCCGTCCGCACCATCAAGTTGGAATGCCCCCAGGGCTGGACCGACTGGGAAGACGCCATCAAGGTCATTGCCGGAACCTTCCAGGAAATCGGCATTCCTGCCGAAGAATATTTCGTGGACTACGGCGTGTGGGACAAGGACCTGCGCTTGGGAACCTTCGACCTCGCCATGAAGACCCAGACGGCTGAGCTCTCCGCTGCAACACCCTGGACAAGATTCTCCCAGATTATGGGTCCCATCGGGCTCAAACCTGTGGGCGAGGATGCCTTTTCCAACCAGGGTCGTTTCAGCAACGACGAGGCAAATAAACTGTTGGACAAGATCCCCACTATCCGCGACGAAGCCGAACTGACACTCGCCTACCGCGAACTGAACAAAATTTTTATGGAAACCATACCGGTGCTTCCGGTCATGTACAGGCCAACCCAGTACTACCAGTTCTCCACCAAGCACTGGACCAATTTCCCCACCGAAGAGAACCCCTACGCACCGCCGCAGCACTTGATTGTTGCCGCCGGAGTGAAGGCGCTGTGGGAAATTCAGGCCGTAAAATGATTTCGGATTTCGGTTTTCGGAACTAGGATCTGTCCTGAATTAAATTTTTAGATTTGTGTTGTAAAAACAAGGAGTTGATCGTGGGAAAGTCTCGTTTTATTTTGCCGAACGCATTTACCAGCATGAATTTTTTATTGGGCGTTTTTGCCATCTGCTGGGTTACGGGAGCCTTTGATTCCTTCACCTCTACCGACACGCTCCGCATGGGCGCCTATTTCGTAATGCTCAGCATGCTTTTGGACAAGTTGGACGGCTTTGCCGCACGCCTGGTAAACGCCAGCTCTGAATTCGGCGCCCAGTTTGATAGCCTTGCCGACCTGATTGCTTTTGGGCTTGCTCCCGCCTTTTGCGTATTCTTTACCTACAAGATTTGCGCTCCCCAGTTCTTTGAGCAGAACGCGGCCCTGCTGGTGGTGACCTTCTCTATCTATGTTCTCTGTGCCGCCATGCGCCTGGCCAAGTACAACGCCTGCGATTCCGACACCTACCACCATCATTTTTCAGGACTCCCTTCCACCTTTGCTGGCGCCATCAACGCCACCCTGGTCGTGTTCCTGAAATCCAAGGGAATCTTTACCGACCCCAACTCTGCGCTGGTGTTTATCCCCGTTGTGGTGATGCTTGCCACAGGCATCCTGATGGTGAGCCCCCTGTTCTTGCCCAAGCTTCAGCCCCGCAAGAACAAAGCCTTCAACATTTTCCAAGGCGTGCTGATCGTACTCACCTACATTGCCGGATTCATGTTCATTTCCGAAAAGGTCCCCTACGTGTTGGAATACCTGCTTGTTCTCGGCGGATGCTACCTGGTCATCGGCTTTAGCGTAGGCCTTATCAACCGCAGCAAGATTATTGAAGAAGCAAAGGCTTCAAAAAGTAATGACTAGGGCTTAGGATTTTTTGATGTCACCCCGGCTGCGTGCCGGGGTATTTTTTTAGAAATTCCGCAAAGCTTAACCCGTAGCGTTCGTACAAAAGCTCCGGAGCAAGGCGTGGAAGCTCCACCGTAACGCATTCAAGATTACGTTCCTTGCACCAGGTACCAAAGCTGCCTGGAGTTTTATATCCGATATCCTTGACGTATGGAACATTGAACACCGCCTGGAGATTTTTCACAAGAGGCGTTTCTTCGGGAGCGTCAATGCAGCCGATGGGACTGTGGAGAGCCACCACCGCCTGTGGCACAAGAGTATCCACCAGTTGGATTAAAGCACTGGTTTCCGGCTCGCTTGCAGGAGCTGTCCCTGTGGAAAGTTCCATGTCCCGTTCCGCCTCCAAGATGGAGCGGGAATGCACCGGTGCAACACTCCAGTTTTCTGTCGGGAAGTTCCGGTTCAGGTCAACGCCGTTGGCGTTTCCGCGGGTTCCAAGAGTCACCCCATCGGGGTTCGCGCACAGGATAAACGCTATCGATTCCAGGTTGTCACCAAAGGCGCGCAAGGCTCTGCTCAAGAGGAATGTGGTCTCCGGTTCTTCGCCGTGGATACCCGCCATTACAAGTAAACGGCAAGCTCCCTTGCAGGGAAAATACAGGAGCGGTGCACCGAGAACGCTGGTGCCGTAGGGCTTGAATTTCAATTTGATGGAACCGGAAAGCATGGGGAGTAGTTGTGAGTTGTGAGTTGTGAGTTATGAGGTGTGAGTTGTGAGTTATGAGGTGTGGGACGTGAGGTGTGGGGTGTGAGTCGTCATCCTCACGCAGGTGAGGATCCGCTTACTGCAATCTAGCAGATCCTCGCCTTCGCGAGGATGACATCCCTCAAAGCGAAGCGACCTCAAACCCCTAGCCCCTAAATCCTAGCCCCTATCCCCTAGACAAAATACGGATAGATATATTCCTCCGCCAGTTGAGGGAGACGGGCAAGAACCACCCGCTTACAAGCCATGTCCGAACCTTCGTAAATCTTGCGGAGCGTGTCCAGCGAGAAATGCCCCAGACGCTTGCGGGAGGTAGGCAGGTGGGCGATGTGCCAGCCTTCGGGCCGAATTTTTCCGCGGCCTGGGACGAACACCCGGTCAAAGCCGAAAGCTCCGTCGGTGGCAAAACGTTCATCCAAAAACTTGTGGAAGGCGGCGAACATTCCGGAGCACTCCTCCGGCGTAAGCTGGACTTCGTAACCTTCTGGGCAGGCTCGCCCATCTACCACGTCCAGGTCTGTCCCAAGATGATGACGGCTCGCCCCCGGAAGGGCCGACCAGGTGAGAATGGCATACATCAGTTCTTCTTCGTCTTGAGGCCGTTCCATGGGAACACCTTCTGCCGAAAACAGGGGCAGTTCCCCACGGGCCTTGCGGTTCCAGATGGAAAGCTGCCGTTCAAAAGGGCGGTAGGCCGATTCTATCCGAAGTTCAAATCCTTCCGCCGCAGCCGCATCTTTTAATTTGTTCAAAAAAGGCAGGATTTCGGCATCCACAAGGTAACCGGGAGCCGCCTCTACAAGGTTCGGCTTTCCAAGTCCGTAGGGCAACAAATCTTCGGTCATTAAATTTCCACTCCCATCTTCTTGATCAGGTCTTTCCACTGCTGGACAGAGGCCTTTTTCTTGCGGACCGTAGGCCGTTTTTTCAGAGCCGCAGTCAAGGGCGGCGGATTTCCGTGGGTCCAGGCGATGGCCAGGGCGTCCGAAGCGTCCAGCGGAAGGTCGGAGCCCTGTATCCCGAGCTGTGCAAAGACCATGTGGGCCACCTGTTCCTTAGAGGCGGCACCATCGCCGGTAACGGACAGCTTGACTACCTTGGGCGGATATTCGTCAAAGGACATGCCCCGCTTGCGGCAGGCCACAAGAACCGCCCCGCGGATATGTCCGAGCACCAGGGCACTCTTGGCATTTTTGGCAAAGAACACCCCTTCCATGGCCAGGGCGTCTGGCCGGTACTGGTCCAGCAGGGATTCCAGCTTGGTGATAATCTGTAATAGACGGTCCTCCAACGACTTAGACGCCGGTGAATGGATGGTGCCGTATTCCAGCACCGAAAACCCCTTCGGATTCTTTTCTAGAAAGGCGTATCCTGTCGTAATAGAGCCCGGGTCGATGCCGAGAATAACCATAGCCAAAAAGTAGATAAAATGACCTAAAAAGTGTTCCATTCCGGGTATTTTTTATTAGATTCCTATATGGAGGCTCCCTATGCTTATCGACCAGGAAAACTCAGGCTTTGTACATGTAAAGACCCACCCCCGTCAGTTGGGAATTCCCCTCAGCCGGTGGGGCCGGAACCTGATTTCCAGTTGTCCGTTCCACGCTCCCGAAGAGACCTCCCTGTTCTTCTACGACGCCCTGGGTTACTGGCGTTACCGCTGCCTCCAGTGCGGTAGCGAAGGCGACCTGGTGGAATTCGTGATGCGGAGCCGCTTCAACGGCATGGATGAACCCGCCGCTCGGGCAGAAGCCCTGGAATTCCTGGGCGGACTCGAACAGGAACAGGACTCCAAGAAAGACGACCACCTTTTGCTCAAGGAAGTAGGTGGCGAAAAGTCCAAGGTGCTGGAATGTTTTGTCCGTTATTGCCACTGGGCCGCCTGCAAGAGCCCATCTTCCGAAGAATTTCTACAGTCCAGGGGCTGGAACATCGGTCAGGCCCAGCTCTACGGCCTGGGCTACTACAGTGGCGACCCGGAGCCCTTCTTTAGTTATTGCATGCTTTCCGGGCTGGAACGCCACCAGGTCAGTTTCTATCTGGACAACCTGGAAGCCTACCACGAACCGAGAATTACTATTCCCGCACGCAATTCCAAGGGGCTCATCCATTCTGTGTATGGCCGCCTCATGGAAGATGACGGCAAGCCCCACCCCTACGTTTCTTTTGCCTCGGGCCCAAGCGATATTCCCTTCAATATCCAACCCGAAAACAGCAACCCCATTATCGTAGAAGGTTTCTTCGATGCCCTGACTGCAGACCTGGCGGGGATTCCCGGCGTGGTTTCCACCATGTACCAGGAATTGACCCTGAGCCACCTGCTCAAGCTCAAGGCCTGCGGCGCCGATTCCGCCACCGTCATTCTCAGGCGTGAAAACAACAGGCGCGAACAGGAATACCGTATCCAGGGTTACCTGAAAATGGCCGAAGAACTGGACATGCGTTTCAAGTCCATCGTGCTGTCCAAGGACGAAACGGTAGATGTACTGGTCCGCGACAAGGGCGCCGATTACCTGCTTGACCTTATCGACAAGACCGAAGAAGACACGGTTCACACCCACCGCCGTTCCATGCTGCTCCAGGACATCAAGGAGAACTACGATGCCGCCATGGGTTGCCCTCCAGACACCTGCGTAGGCTACGCCTTGAACAATTTCCCGAAACTCACCAAGGAAATCGACGGCATCCAGTCCGGCTGTTTCTTCGTTTCGTCCAAGCCCTTTGGCCTCAAGACATCGCTCCTGTCTAGCCTTGCCCTGGACCTTATAGACAGCAACCCCATCTTGAAGATTATCTATATCGCCCTGGAAACGCCCCGCCGGCAGATTTTTGACCGCATGGTGGCCATGGAAACAGGCGAATCAATCCTTACGGTGCGTAAGCAAAACGAAGACGATGCGATTAACGGCAAGATTCTCGAAGCCACCAAAAAACTCATGAATCTGGTCCGTACCAACCGTCTAGAAATCTGGGAAGACTACCCCACCTTCGACAACAACGAGATGATGAGCATTTTGAAAGAAGAGCGGAAACAGAATTCCGACCTCATCGTGATGATTGACGGTCTGGACCACTTGAAGATAGACGGACGACTTGAGCTTGACGACATTCACGAGCGCAGGTCCTTCGTGATGCTGGACCTGTACAAGAGCCTGGACATTCCCCTGTTCCTTGGCGGAGAACTGATACCCACCGAAGAAGGCTTTGAAGGCCCGAGGCCCTACCTGCGTGATTCCGACGCCATCTACTGGCTGGATTCCCAGAACAAGACCCTCACCCTGTCCGTGAATTCCAACAGGCTGGGCGTAAGCCACAAGTACAACTGCCCCATCTTCATCGACCCCATGTCCAACAAGATGCAAGAAGCGGAATAGTCTGCGTTCCATGCCGCAAGCGCCCTTCACCATCGTCGATTTCAACAACTTCTGGAGTCCGTCTGGAGGCGGTGTTCGGCGTTATCACCTGCAAAAGATGGCGTTCTACGAAAACCGCCAGGATGTACTGAGCGTATTCGTGATGCCCGACAGCCGCACCTTCACCGAAAAAAGAGGAACGGGGCTCATTATCGAGCATGTTGATGCCTACCGATTCCCCGGAAACTGGGAATACCGCTTTATCTGGAAGCAAAAGCAGATTCGCCCAATCCTGAAAAAGTACATGCCCCAGGTCATCGAGGTGGGTTCTCCCTACATTTTGCCAACTGTAGTCCGCAGGGCTGCCAAGAGGATTTGCCCTGAAGCCATACTCCTCAGTTTCTGGCACGCCGACTTCCCTGTCACCTATGTGGGTCGCCCTGTTGCAAACAAACTAGGCCGTTTTTTCGGTAGCATTGCCGAGCGGGTCGCCTTCTGGTACGCCCGACAGGAATTCAGGAAGTTCGACGGAATTCAGGTCTCTTGCAAGGAGGTGATGGACCGACTGGAAAAGCGCCACCTCCCCCACAGCCACTGGATTCCCCTGGGTTGCGACATCCAGATGTTTTCGCCCTCCAAGCGGGACGAGGCCCTGGTGGCCGACTTCAAGAGCGGAAACCCCGACAGGCTTACCATATTTTTCCCTCACCGGTTTTGCGAAGAAAAAGGCATTGAACTTTTGCTTGGAGCCTACGACGAACTGACGGAGCGGCTAGGCGTCGAGCCGGAAATCATCTTGGCGGGCACGGGGCCGTATCTGCCCCAAGTTAAAGAGGCTGTACAAAAGTACAAGCACATCCGCTATGTAGGCTTTATCAAGTCCATCGACGAAATGGCCCGTCACTACGCCAGCGTAGACATGGGGCTTGCCCTTTCGGGCTGGGAAACCTTCGGGCTTTCTATCCTGGAAAGCATGGCCAGCGGAAATGCCCAGATTGGAGCCTCTACCGGAGCCGCCTTTGAACACGTGACGGAATCGGGAGCGGGCAAAATTCTTCAGGAGCGCACCCCACATGCCCTGGCAGAGGCCATCGTGGAGCTGTACCGCTCCGATATGCAGGCCATGAAACAAAAGGCCCGAGCCTACGCCGAGAAATTCAGCTGGAACGACTGTTTTGGGCGTCAGCTCGACCTATACCGAAAACTTTATCAAGCAAAGAGGAACTCATGATCAGACACATCGTATTCTGGAAACTGAAGGCCGAAGCCGAAGGCGCCACCGCCAAGGAAAACGGCCAAAAGATGGTGGACGCCTTCCACGCCCTGGAAGGTAAAATTCCCGGTCTCGTGAGCATCGAATCTGGACTGAACTTCGGCAAGGCCGAACTCGGTAATGGCGACGTGGAATACGACATTGCCCTGGACACCACCTTCCGCACCAAGGAAGCCCTCGATTTCTATCAAGGCCACCCGGAACACCAAGCTATCGTCGCCTTCGTGAAGAAGGTAGTCACCGAACGCCGGGCGGTAGATTTCGAGTTCTAGAGAGTCGTTCTTTTTACTACATTTTTCACGTATGGTCCAACTGAGTCAAACATCCTGGCAAGAGTTCTCCCTGAAGAACGTTCTGGAGACGCTGCAATACGCCCCGATGAACCTGACCATAGGTAAGAACCCCCAGTTGCACTACACCTTCCCCAAAAATCTTGAACCGGGCGCCACGGTGCGCTACAACCTCCAGTGGGGGTTCAAGACCTTGAAGTGGACCGGCATTGTCAGTTCCGTCAAAGAAAACAAGATTACCGTGCGTCTTGGCGAAGGTCCCTTCCGTGGGTTCACCGCAAAGCACAGCTTTGTTGACGAAGGGAATATGACCGCCTGCTACGACGAGATGAGTTTCCAGGGGTTCACGGATATTCCCGAAGAAGTTTTCGCCGAGATTATCGACAAGGCAAACATCGTGTACGGCATCTATTCCCGCAAGGACACCCGCGACGTGATGCTGGCCTACGAAGCCCAGAAAAAGACCCAGTCCATCGAGGCCCTGGACCAGAGCGCTACTGCAGGTTAAGGCCCTCAAAACCTGGGGATTTCCATGTACGCCACTCTAGAACAAGCCCTGCTTGATTTGGAAAGAGCAGGGCTTTTGAAACGCATCCACGACGAGGTGGATCCGAACCTGGAAATGGCCGAAATGGCACGAATCGCCTTTGAAAAGGGCGGGCCAGCCCTGCTGTTTGAGAATGTGAAAGGCAGCAAGTTCCCGGCGGTGGCAAACCTTTACGGCACGCAGCAGCGCATGGACTTCCTGTTCCGGGACACCCTGGAATGTACCAAGGCCGCCGTGCTGTTCAAGTCGAATCCCGTAGATTTTTTCAAGCACCCCCACCTCGGGAACCTGATACTGGCGGCAAAAGCCGGACTCCACAGTTTGCCCGTTCAAAACGGAAGCTTGGCCGACTTCGAAGAATGCTCCCTGCAAGACTTGCCGCAAATCAAGTGCGCCCCCGATGACGGCGGAGCATTCCTTACATTACCCCAAGTGGCAAGCCGCCCAGGCAAAAGCGCAAGCGTCATGACCACGAACTTGGGCATGTACCGTATCCAGATTTCCGGCAACGAATACAGCCCCGACGAATGCGGACTCCATTACCAGATCAAGCGGGACATCGCCAGGCATCACCAGAAAGCGATAGAAGAAGGCCGCCCGCTAAAGGTCAGCATTTTCTTGGGAGGGCCGCCGGCACACACCATCGCCGCCATCATGCCCATGCCCGAGAACCTGTCGGAACTGCTTTTCGCTGGGATGCTCTCCGGCCGAAGGTTCCGCTATTTTGTCCATAACGGTTACTTCGTTTCTAGCGACGCGGACTTCTGCATCTTGGGAGAGATGGCGCCGGACTTGAAACCGGAAGGCCCCTTCGCAGACCATGTGGGTTATTACTCCGGAAAGCACCTGTTCCCCTATCTGAAGGTAAAGAAGGTCCTCTGCAAAAAGAACGCCATCTACCCCTTTACCGTAGTAGGCCGCCCGCCGCAAGAAGACACCCTTTTCGGGAATTTCATCCACAAGGTGACAAAGCCCATGGTGCCTGCCTCTTTGCCGGGAGTCCACGCCGTACATGCCGTAGATGCGGCGGGCGTGCACCCGCTTTGCCTCGCCCTTGGCTCGGAAAGTTTCAGGCCTTACGTAAAGCCCGAAGAACGGGAGCCCATGGAGCTTTTGAAGACGGCAAACGCCCTGCTAGGATTTAACCAGGTGAGCCTTACCAAGTACCTGATGATTGCCGCCAAAGAGGACAATCCAAAGCTGGACGTGAACAAGATCCCGGAGTTTTTCGGCCACGTTCTAGAACGAATGCGCACGGACAGGGATTTGCACTTTCAGACAGAAACTACCACGGACACGCTGGACTACACGGGCAGCTCCTTAAATCACGGCTCCAAGCTGGTCATTGCCGCCGCAGGGCCCAAGATTCGCGACCTGCGAAACGATACCGCCGACCTGCAGAGCCTACATCTGCCAGCTGCCTTTACCGATGCCAAAATTGTAATGCCTGGAGTCGTTGTGCTGAAATGGAACAGCGGCATGGCGGAATCCTTCAAGAGCGGACTTGCCGCTTTGCGGGATTCCCTTGCGAAATGGAATTTCCGCGAGAACTACCCATGGGTAAGCGTCGTAGATGACACCTCTACATTGGGCATAGATAATCCGCAAGCCAACCTTCAAGATTTCTTGTGGCTGACCTTTACCCGGTCAGATCCGGCCCGAGATTTATACGGTCTGAACGAGCGTTACGTCCACAAGCACTGGGCCTGCGAGGCCCCCCTGATCGTGGACGCCCGAATCAAGCCCCACCACCAGAAAGCCATTACCTTCGACAAAGCCGTCAGGGAATCGGCCCTAAAAAAACTGCAGGGCATTTTGTAGGAGCAACCGTGTCCAGGACTTTGCGCAACATTTTGAATGTTTGGACAATCCTAGCAACGACGCTGGCCGTTTCTGCCTTTGCCCACGGGCGGTGCGGCACCATGCAGGCAGTAGAAAGTTGGATAGAGAACAAGGGAAAGGTCACGACTGCAGCAACAACCACGCAGGGTTCCTGCGAAGTCGAGGATTACTACGACTCCGTCTATTCCAAGACCACCTCCCATTTCCAGATTTTCTATGTACTGAACGGGCCTCATGCCGCTACGGAAAAATTCGTAGACAGCCTGGCCGTCAACCTGGAAAAAGCCTGGAACCTGCATGTTACAAAAAATAAAATGTTGGTTCCAAAAGGCAGGGACACCACCGTCCATTACCAAAAGCCCGTTAAGTCCGGACTCTACGGAGTCGAAGTCTTGGAGCTGAACCTTGTCCGCAATCCCAAAACCATTCACGGCAGCTCCGGTTTTTGCGAAGAATGCTTTGCCGTCACGAATTTCTCCGGCAGAAACAACTGGCAGACTTCGGAGCTTATGATTGACAACGATTTTATGGTCGTTGACTTGTTCAATCCCGAATACGCCAGCCTGGATGTAGGCGGAAAGAAATGCAAATACTGGAAATCCACAAAGCCGATTATCCATGCCACCGAAAAATATTCCTACGCCGAAAAATGGGACAAGGCCATCCGCGTCACGGCATTCCACGAACTGTACCACGCCATCCAGGTCCGCTACCTGAGCCCTTACGAGCACATGAATTTCTGGTTCGAGGCGTCTGCCACTGGCATGGAAGAGGTGGGGGCCCCCGAAGTGAACGACTATGTCCGTTATATTCCAGAGTTCCTGGATCAGACCGGAACCCCGATTGACCAAAATACGGCCATCTACGGAGCCTCCCTCTTTTTCCTGTACCTTCACAACCGTGTAGATTCCCTCTTTGACAAATCCATCTGGGAAAACTTCTCCAAAAATCCTGAAGGTTCTTTCCGGCAACAGTACGCAAGCGCTGTCGAGGCCCGCAAGAAGAATCCGCAAGACGTTTTTCAAGACTTTGCGGAGCGCCTCGCCTATTCCGGCAAGAACAGCAAGGCCGTAGATTCCAGCGCCTGGTTTTCTGCGGATCAGCCTCTCTGGAAAACGGTTCCCTACATTTATAGCACCGAAGGATTCAGGCCCGATTCCTCCATATTCTCCTACAATTACTACGGAGCCGGTTTCCCGAATCTTGAAAACTATGCCGGCAAGGCTTCTGTGCTGCTGTTCAAGGACGGCCATGCCAGCCTGCGGAAAATCTCTAGCATAAACACCCTGGATTCACTGCGAACCGAAAGCTTCGCCGCCGATTCCATCATCTGGATTTTCAGCCGTTTCGAGAATCCCTCTCCCCTGCCCGGGAAGCTTGCCTCAAAACCCCTGCGGGCCTACCCCACCCCCTGGCGGCACGGGAACCTTTGTTTTGCTCCACTGCCTCTGGACAAGAAATTCATCGAAATCCGTAACCGCAGGGGCGACCTGATTTTCCGGGAAAAATATAACAGCGAGACCCACTGCCTAGACGAAAGCTTTATAAAATCAAAGATGGTTCCCGGTGTTTACCGCTATAGGGCGGGCTCCAGCGGCAAAACCAAGGATTTAATGATTATCTATTAATGCCTAATTTCTAAATTTGAACGCGATGACTATAGACGAAATCGAAAAGGAACTGCGGAAAGACGCACAGGAACTTGTAAAGCGGGAACCCCTTTCCCGCCTGATGCTAGAAGAACAAATCCTGAGCCGCAAGAATTTTGCGGAAATGCTTTCGGTAACGCTTGCCTGTCAGCTGGCAGGAGAAGTCATTGACCGGGCTGAACTGGAAAAGATTTTCAACGAACTGTACGTCAAGCATCCGGAACTTTTGGACGATGCCGTACACGATTTGCGGGCCACCGTACTTCGCGACCCCGCCTGCACCGGATATCTGGAACCGCTTCTTCTTTTCAAGGGTTTTCAGGGTCTACAAGCCTACCGCGTAGCACATGTGCTCTGGGAAGAAGACCGGCAGTTCCCGGCCAAGATGCTCCAGAACATCATCAGCCGCAAGTTCGGTATGGATTTTCACCCGGCGGCAAAGATTGGCCACGGAATTCTCGTGGACCACGCCACCAATATCGTCATCGGTGAAACCGCTGTAGTCGGGAACAACGTGAGCTTTTTGCATGGAGTGACCCTGGGCGGAACCGGCAACGAAGTCGGAGACCGACACCCGAAAATCGGGAACGGCGTGATGCTTGGAGCCCACGCACAGCTTTTAGGGAACATCCACATCGGCGACTGCGCAAAGATTGGCGCCGGAGCGGTAGTGCTGACCGACGTGCCGCCTCACACCACTTACGCAGGGGTCCCTGCCGTAGAAGTAGGCCACCCCGACGACGAAACGCCCAGCTTCAACATGCAGCAGGACTTTACCCGGGACTGCAGGTAGTGGCCAGAACAAAGTCGGACAAGATCAAGTTTATCGGGGAAAAGCTGGACGAACTTTTCCCGAACCCGCCCATTCCGCTGGATTTCAAAAGCCCATACACGTTACTGGTGGCGGTAGTGCTCAGCGCCCAGTGTACCGACGTACGGGTAAACCAGGTAACCAAGGTTCTTTTCAAGGAAGCCAGCACTCCTTCCGCCATGGTCAAGCTGGGCGTAAAACGCATCGCCGAAATCATCAAGCCCTGCGGATTTTTCAACACCAAGAGCGTAAACATTTTCAACCTGTCCAAGACCCTGGTAGAAAAATACAAGGGGAAAGTCCCCTGCACCTTCGAAGAACTGGAAGCCCTGCCCGGCGTAGGCCACAAGACCGCAAGCGTGGTCATGAGCCACGCCTACAAGATTCCCGCATTCCCGGTGGATACGCATATCCACCGTCTGGCAGAGCGCTGGGGACTAAGCGACGGCAGTAGCGTTGAACAAACCGAAAAAGACCTGAAGAAAATCTTCCCCGAAAACGAATGGGAAAAACGCCACCTGCAGATTATCTACTACGGACGAACCTATTGCAAGGCCCGTGGCCACAAGGTGGAAAACTGCCCTATATGTGCGACCATTCGTGCTAAATTCGGAAACAGTGTCGCAAAAGCTAAAACTTGAAGTTTCTAATCCATTCTCGCTGGTGGAATACGGACACACCTGCCTGAGCTAGCTTGCGGGCGATTTTTTTGCCGGCGTCGGTGGCCATCTTTTCTTCCATGGGATAAATCCCGACACGGCCCAAGTCCAGACGGTCTGCGTCAAAGCAGGTATCTACGGTAATATCTCCGGTTTGCCGCTCCGTGGTATGGAGACGACAAGCCCTGCGGAGTTTTTCTAGTCGATCAGCGTCTAGTTCAAGCCTTTTTTCTGCAATACAACGGTCTATAAACTCCACCGCACGAGGGCCATGTTCTCCATCGTAGGCATCGTCCATTCGCCTGCAGTCATGGAACAGGGCAAAAAGCCGAACCACCGTAATGTCCGCCCCCGTCTTGGAAGCCAGCAACAGCCCATTGAACTCCACCTGATGCCAATGTTCCAGCCCATGGTAAGCGGAATCGTACAGGCGTTCCGCAAAGGCGTAGTCAAGAAGTCCGGTAAAGTCAAGCATGGGTTAGGGGTTAGGATTTAGGGGCTAGGATCTAGGGGTTAGAATCTAGGGGCTAGGATCTAGGGAGATGTAAAGTGTGAGATTAGTAATGAGTTTTCAGTTATGAGTTGTGAGGCTTAGGGTTCGGGGTTCGAGGCTTGTGTAGGTTCCATAAATTTACCTACATTTCTGTCAAATGTCCACCGTTATCCTTTTCAACAAGCCCTACGGAGTGCTGAGCCAGTTCACTCCCGAGGCCGGCCACCCCGCCCTGGACACCTTCGGATTCCCGGCCGGTGTTTATGCGGCTGGCAGGCTGGACCACGACAGCGAAGGGGCCCTGCTCCTGACGGACAACGGCAAACTCATCAAGAAACTTCTAGATCCGGAATTCGAACACCCCCGGACCTACCTAGCCCAGGTCGACGGGCAAATTACCGAAGAGGCCATCGGGCAACTACAAAAGGGCGTCACCATCAAGGGATACCGTACCAAGCCCTGCAAGGCCGAAATTGCCACCGAGCCGGACTGGCTCTGGCCTCGCAACCCGCCGGTGCGGTTTCGGGCAAACATACCCACCAGCTGGGTGCAGCTGACTCTTATCGAGGGCAAGAACCGTCAGGTGCGGCATATGACCGCCGACGTCGGGTTTCCGACGCTCCGATTAATCCGTATAAAAATCGGAAACATCGCCCTTGGTGATTTACAACCCGGACAGTGGCGAAAAATCACGACTCCTATTCTAAGGTAACCTTTTCCCAGGCCTTACTTTCCTTGAAAAGTCCAAGGATTTCCCCGTCCAAGTCACCCGCTTTCACCATGCTTTCCAAAATGGAAAATGCCTTTTCTATAGGCATTGGCCTCTTGTAAGGGCGGTCCTTTGCCGTCAGGGCTTCAAAAATATCCAAGATGGTCAATAGGCGGACTTCTTTTGGAATCTGCTCGCCGCTCAAATGGTACGGATAGCCCCGTCCACTTAAAAGTTCATGATGTTCAGAGGCCCATATCGGCACGTGACAATATTCGTTAGGGAACTGAATTTGGTCAAGGATTCTCCCGGTCACAACCGCATGGCTCTGGATAACGGCACGTTCCCTGTCATTCAGCGTTCCTTTTCGGATAGAAAGATTTTCAATTTCTTCTTCCGTTAAAATAGGCTTTTCTTCGCCGCTTTCATCACGGTACTTTTCCACCATGATTTTTTTCAGAAGTTCCAGTTTTTCATCGGGAACAAACTCTGCACGATTGATGCGACGAATTTCGTCCAAAGCAACATCCCGATCCTTCTTGCGGGCTTCCTTTTCTTCGGCGGTAATTTCTCCGCGGTATACGGCAATTTCATCCAGCAGGGAAATCTTGACAAACCGGTCCTCGATTACCTTCATCTGGGCGCCCAGTTTACTTTCTTTGTCCATGATTTCTAGAGGCACGGCAAGCTTACCTACATCGTGAAGCCAGACACTCATGAGAAAACTGCGGCGACGAGATTCCTCAAATTTCCAAGGATGGTCCGTCTTGTCCAACCAGTCCAAAAAACTTTCAGCAATCTGGACCATGTTACGGGTATGGTTTGCCGTATAAGAAGATCGTTCGTCGATAGCCTGAGAAAGAGTCCGGACTACGGAGTCCAACAACCGTTGGGTCTGTTCTGCGGCGCGAGCCCTCTGCTCTACAAATTCCGTCACATCTCCAATCACCACAATGACCCCAACCTTCTTCCCATTTTCACGAAGAATGGAGGCAATCATGTGCAATTGGATGATTTTTCCATTGGCACAGTATGGAACAAGGCCTTCATGTACAGCGCCATCCTTGTCATAAATAGCATCCATAATGGTCTGGTTGAACTCGTCATTGAGTTCAGACTCAAAGAAGGCGGACACCACGGACTTGCCTTCTAGCTGGTCCCTTGTTTTTTTGAGAATCATCTCTGTGGCGTTGTTCACATAGCTGATGACACCTTCGCAATTGACGGCAATCACCCCTTCCATCATGTCCTTGACGATGATGTCACTAATTTGTGAATGAATTTTTCCTTCCATAACCAGACCCGACTCACTTTAAGCTAAAAGGCCTTTTTTACCACGATGTCTACTAGTCCACCCTGCAGGGCCACCACCACGTCATCGGCCAGATTTGCCACAATGGACTTTTCCAGTTCGTCCCAAGTTTCACCCTTAGCCTTTTTAGCGCCTTCACGGTAAGCATTCAGGGTCCACAGAGGGTCGGCAAGGCTGACCACCGAGGGTGTTCCCGGGATATAGAAAGTTTCGGACATACTGGCGCTTCTTTCGTAATCAACCAACATAAACTCAGCAGCCAGGCGAATTTTGGCCATAATACCTACGGCAGCGGCATTGGTCTTGGATGTCGAAACATCCAACAACTTTTCACGGCGTTCCGCGGTCAGGAGTTGGTTCGGGCGCAAGGTCACATGAAGTTCAAAACTCTTACCTTCGCTTTCTACCCAGAACTTGCCTTCTGAAAAACGAAGCAGTGCCGGAAGCATTTCCACTAACTCTTCGGCCAGCAGGCGAAGACGGTAGGTTTCCTTCTTGTCCAGTTCCCTATAGGCGGCAGACTTGGCCGTTTCTTTTAGTATGGTTTTAAGGTCGGTGGCATTGACGGAAAGCTCGCAAACATCGGATTTCATGGGAACCCTCTCTAATATAAAACAACACCTTAAAAATAACATTCCTCAAAAGAAAAACAATTCATTTTTCATACACAACGGGCAAATCGGGAATTTTTGTTTATATTCCCTTATGGAGGTGTATATGGGTTTTTCAAAAAACAGCTACTTTAGTCGCTTTTGGCGTTACTTTATCCTGGCCGGGGTTTCTTTTTCCTTTGCCCAAGATGTTTTCATCACGGTGGACCAGTTCGGTTACCGCCCCTCGGCAAAGAAGGTTGCCGTGCTCCGGTCCCCAGAAAAAGGCTTTGACGCCTCCCTTTCCTACACCCCCGGATCCACCATGGAAGTGGTAGATTCTGCTACATCGAAGGTGGTATTTTCAGGCGCCCCCGTCGCCTTTCAAGAAGGAGCCATCGACACGGCCTCGGGCGACAAAATCTGGTGGTTCGACTTTTCCAGTGTCACTACGCCCGGCACCTACTATGTGCGGGACAAGTCAGACAACCTTAAGCAATCCTTCTATTTTCGTATCAAGGAAGACGTTTACAACGACATTTTGAAGGCCGCCATGCGCATGATGTTCTACCAGCGGGTCGGCATGGCAAAAGAGGCCAAGTACGCAGGCAAGGAATGGGCAGATGCCATCAACCACGATCAGGACAAGCACGCCCGCCTGTTTACAGATAGCACGAATGCCTCTACCGAACGAGATGTAAGCGGAGGCTGGTTCGATGCTGGCGACTTCAACAAGTACACCATCTGGAACGGCAACTATATCGAGATGCTCTTGCGAGCCTATCTAGAAAAACCAAGGGCCTTTACCGACGACTACAACATCCCCGAATCCGGGAACGGCATCCCCGATATCCTGGACGAGGTCAAGTGGGGCATGGATCACCTGCTCCGCATGCAGAATACAGACGGTTCCGTCCTCTCTGTCGTCGACGAAGATCACGTCTCGCCGCCCTCGGCCGCAAAAGGGCGAAGCTACTACGGAGCGCCCAACGCCATGTCGGCCTACTCCGCCGCCAAGGCTTTCGCCCTGGGTTCAATCGTTGCCGACAAGCGTGGGAATACCACCTATGCTGCCACACTGAAAGATGCCGCCCAACGCGCATTCAAATGGGCAGAGGCTCACCCGGATTCCATGTTCTACAACAACAAAGCCGAATATGGAACCAAGGACCTGGCTGCAGGCCAACAAGAAATCGACACCAACTATGTAACAGGAGCACGCTTCGTAGTAAAAGTAGCCGCAGACTTTGCCATGTACGAAATGACCGAAGACCCCAAGTACCTAAAGCGTTTCGAAGGCGCAACCGACAGTCTACCCCTAATGCGCCAGTACGGCAGCTGGGCCCTGGACCAATACCGCATCGCCCACGACCTACTCTACCTGCTTTACCTGGGGTATAAAGACGCCAACGCAGAAACAAAGAGTCTTGTACAAGAGCGTTTCGTGTCGGTATTCAAGGCTAGCAACTACATCGTCGATGGATTAGGCAAGGACGGTTACCGGGCCTACATTCGGGACTACAACTGGGGTTCCAACTCTGCCAAGGCATCGAGCGGACTTCTCTACGAAAAAATGGAGAACCACGATGCCGCCGAAGACTACCTGCACTACCTGCACGGCGTAAACCCCTTCGGCATGGTGTACCTTTCCAACATGGGCATCTATGGGGCAGAAAAAAGCGTCACCGCCTTTTACCATGGCTGGTTTAATGACGAAAATCCTGCGCCCGGATACCTGGTAGGAGGCGCCAACTCCCGCTACACCTGGGCGGATTGCTGCAAGCAATACGATGCCGACCATACGGCAAAAGGCTGTGGAAGCGCAAGCAACAACGCCCTCTGCTATGCGATTTCTATCCCTGTAGGGGAACCCCACGAAAAGATGTACAGCAACATCAACAGTGGCTGGCCCATCGACTCCTGGGAACTCACGGAACCGAGTCTCGGCTACCAGACCTACTACATCCGCTTGATTTCCCATTTCGTTCAAGAAAAGGGCGTGGACATCGGCGAAAAATTTCCAAGCGCCATCAAGAAGCCCGTAATGACATCGAAAAGCCATTCTGCTTTCGACGTCACTTCCATACACAATGCTCTTCTGATAAGCTCGCCGCAAGAAGCCCCCATCAACATCTGCATTTTCAACATGCAGGGCAACAAGGTAAAAACAGTACAAGTAAGCATCCGCGGGACTCAAAAAGTATCGCTTGAAGCACTACCTCAAGGCTACTACATCGCCCGCATCACTAACGGGAATGCCACAAAGAGCATTCTTATCGCCATTAGGTAACACTTAAGCGTTTTGTTATGACAAAAATCCCGCCGGTTATTCCGACGGGATTTTTCTTTTGGCCAGGTTCCTTCGGCCTCTGGCCTCAGGATGACAATTCGGGATTAGAGCAAGTCCTTAGAGAAGATCCTTAAAGAAATCGTTGCCCTAATGAGACTCCGTATTTGGCTACCGCTAAAAAAACATACGATGCCAAATACTCCGCGCTACTACGGCTCGTTAAGACGAGCCGCATCCGCTTGGCGCAAGGGCAACGTCCTTAGAGAAGATCCTTAAAGAAATCGTTGCCCTTGTCATCCACCAGGATGAACGCCGGGAAATCCTTGATGGTAATCTTCCTTATGGCTTCCATGCCCAGTTCCGGGAAGGCCACGATGTCGTTGCTCAAAATGTTCTGTTCGGCAAGGATAGCCGCCGGGCCGCCGATGGAGCCCAGATAGAAGCCGCCGTATTTGTGGCAAGCGTCGGTCACGTCCTGGCTGCGGTTGCCCTTCGCCACCATAATCATGGAAGCACCCTTGCTCTGGAAGCGCATCACGTAGGGATCCATGCGGCCGGCGGTCGTGGGTCCGAAGCTTCCGGTGGGCATGCCTTCCGGAGTCTTGGCAGGGCCGGCGTAGTAAATCGGGTGGTTGCTCACCACTTCGAGCACGGTCTTCTCGATATCGGTAAGGGCCTCGCCCTTTTCCTGCTTGTCGAAGATTTCGGCAATCTTCGCGTGAGCCATGTCGCGGGCCACAATCATGGTGCCCTTCAGGTTCAGGCGGGTCTTCACCGGATACTTGGTAAGCTCGGCAAGCACGTCCTTCATGGGACGGTCAAGGTCAATTTCTACCGCCGGGGCCATGTTCACGGCATCGCCCTTGGGCAGGTACTGTTCCGGATGGTGTTCCATCTTCTCGAGCCAGAGGCCGTTCTCGTCGATCTTCGCCTTGATGTTGCGGTCTGCAGAGCAAGAGACACCGATGGAGACCGGGCAGCTTGCCGCATGGCGCGGGCAGCGGATCACGCGCACATCGTGCACAAAATACTTGCCACCGAACTGGGCGCCAATGCCCGTCTTCTGGCAGATGTGCAGAACCTTTTCTTCCATCTCCACGTCGCGGAACATGCGTCCGCCTTCGGAACCCGTAGTCGGAAGGTCGTCCAGGTAGCCGCAGCTGGCCAGTTTCACTGTGTGGGTGTTCATTTCGGCAGAAGTTCCACCAATCACAATGGCCAGGTGGTACGGGGGGCATGCCGCCGTACCGAGGGTTTTTACTTTGTCCGAAATAAACTTCTCAAGAGACTTGGGGTTGAGGAGCGCCTTGGTCATGGGCCAGTAGTAAGTCTTGTTGGCAGAGCCGCCGCCCTTGGCGACGAACAGGAACTTGAGGTCCGCGCCCTCTTCGGCGTGGATGTCAATCTGGGCGGGCAAGTTGCAGGCCGTGTTCTTCTCCTCGTACATGGTGAGGGGGGCAATCTGGCTGTAGCGCAGGTTCTTGCCGGTGTAGGCGTTGTAAATACCTTCAGAAATCGCCTTCGCGTCGTCGGCGCCGGTCCAGACCTGCTGGCCCTTGTGGCAAATACAGATGGCAGTGCCGGTGTCCTGGCAGAACGGGAGGATTCCCTTGGCGGCCACGCAGGCGTTCTTCAAAAGCGTGAGGGCCACGAACTTGTCGTTGTCCGATGCCTCCGGGTCCTGCAAAATCTTTGCCACCTTCTGGGTGTGGGCCGGGCGGAGCCGAAAACTCACTTCCTCGAACGCCGCCTGGGCAATCTTGGTCAGCGCCTCGGGGGCGACCTTCAAAATCTTCTTGCCTTCGAACTCGGCGACAGAAATGCCGTCCTTGCCGAGGTTCACGTATTCAGTCTTGTCTTCGCCGTGCTGCACGGTCGCTTCGTATTTGAATGCCATAGTAGTTTAGGGGTTAGGGGTTAGGATCTAGGGGTTAGCGGTTACGGGGAAAGCCTTCCCCTCGGTGGCACGTTGTTGCCACCTACCCTTTCTAGCGGGCTTCAATCGCCAGCCCGCAACGCCTGGCTTACAGTTCATATATTACAAGATAAAATTTCCATGCCCAAGTGGAGCGTTTTCGGCTTTTTTAGGCCGCAATAATCAGCAAAAAAGCGACAAAAGGATAAAAAAAGCGGACAAAATGATTTTTTTTGAAAAAAAGTGAGCAAATCGGACAAAGAAGTGCTATTTTTAGAGCGTTAAAGTTTAAACATAGAGAGGATTACTATGAAGATTAAGAATCTGTTGCTGGCAACCATGCTGGCTTCTGCCGTTGCCTTTGCAGCTGATGCCGCAAAGCCTGCCGCCGCAGCCCCCGCTGCCGCTCCCGCAAAGACCGAAGCCGCAGCACCGGCTGCTGCTCCTGCCCCGGCTGCTGAAGCCGCTGCTCCCGCAGCTGCTGCCCCTGCTGAAGCCGCACCGGCACCCGCTGCCGAAGCTGCTCCTGCTGCCGCTCCTGCTGAAGCCGCTGCCGCTCCTGCCGCAGCCCCTGCTGATTCTGCTGCTCAGCCTGCTCCCGCTGCCGCACCCGCCGAAGCCGCTGCCGCCCCTGCTGATTCTGCCGCTCAGCCTGCTGAAGCAGCCGCTCCCGCCGACTCCGCTGCCGCCGCTCCGGCTGAAGCCGTAGCCGCCGCAGATACCGCCAAGGCCGACTCCGCCGAAGTGCTGGAAGCCAAGACCGAAGAAGCTCCGGTTGACAGCGCCGCCCTCGCCCAGTCCGAAGCCGACAAGAAGGCCGCCGAAGAAACCGCCAAGGCCGAGGCCGCCGCTCAGCCCGCCGAAGCAAGCGCTTCTGCCAAGTCCTCCATCATGGAAAACCCCTGGGAATTCCTGATCGTGTCTGCCGCCTTCGTGGCATCCGTGCTGGTGATTATCTTCACCGGGGACTGATACTGACCGCTCGTTCGTCTTTTTGAGCGAAGTTCCTCCGGAATCTCACTCGCTCTCGCAACCGCCCCAGTTTAATAACTGGGGCTTTGTTGCTCACCGAAGCGACAGTTCTAGTTTTATCTAAGGATTAAAAAGCCTGACCTTAGGTCGGGCTTTTTTTGTTTGCTGTCATGCCCGCGAATGCGGGCATCTCCGATACTTCGGGCTTACTTCGCCTTGGCACTCCTACGGAGTGCAAGCTCCCCGCCTCGGTCACTGGAGCAAGTTACTTTGATGCCTTCGGCATCCGCCCGCTACGGTTCAGGGATGACGAAAACCCTGTTTTCTCATCCCTGCCCCTCGCAGGCACTTGCTCCTGCGACACTCGGCTTATTTCGCTTTTTTCATAATCTGCTTGAGCATGGAGTTGAGCTTGCCGATCTGGACGGGGGCGGCGGGCTTTTTCGGCTGCTGGCCCGGGCGTTCCTTACCGGCAATCTTGTTCTTCAAGTCAGCGATGGTAGCGTGGCCCTGGATGCCCCCCTGGGGGCGTCCGCCGCGGTTATCGCGGCCGCGGCCACCGAAACCGCCCTTTGGTCCGCCGACACGCTGGCCGCGAGGGCCACTCACGCCCGCACCGGCAACACCGTCGGTAGATTCCTGCTTCATGGAAAGGCTGATACGCTTCTGGTTTGCATCTACGGCCACCACGCGGACCTTCACGATGTCGCCCACCGTCAAGGCCTCCTTGGCGTCGGCAATGAACTTGTCGCTGATTTCGGACACGTGCACCAGGCCGTCCTGATGGACACCGATATCCACGAAGGCACCGAAGTTCGCCACATTGGTCACCACGCCTTCCATCCAGCTTCCCGTCACCAGGTCGTTGATGGTCTTGATGCGGTCATCGAACTTGGCGTAACGGAATTCCTTACGGGGGTCGCGGCTGGGCTTCTGGAGTTCCTTCAGAATGTCGTCCAGGGTAGCCTTGCCCACCTCGTCGGAGAGGAACTCTTCCAGGTTGATGGCCTTCACCGCTTCGGCGTTGCCCACCATGTCCTTCACGGAGACTCCGGCCTTTTCGGCCATCTTCTCCACCAGGGCGTAGTTTTCGGGGTGCACGGCGGAATCGTCCAGCGGGTTTTCCGCGCCGGGGATACGCATAAAACCTGCGGCCTGTTCAAAAGCCTTGGGGCCAAAGCCCTTCACGTTCTTCAGGGATTCGCGGCTGGCGTAAGCACCGTTTTCTTCGCGATACTTCACTATGGCTTCGGAAAGGGTGCTGCTCAGGCCTGCCACGTGGGAAAGGAGCGGAGCAGAAGCGCTGTTCACATCCACGCCCACCATGTTCACGCAGCTTTCCACCACTTCGTCCAGGCGCTTCTTCAGTTCGCGCTGGTTCACGTCGTGCTGGTACTGGCCCACACCAATGGACTGGGGGTCCACCTTCACCAGTTCAGCCAGGGGGTCCTGCAGACGACGACCAATGGAAATGGCTCCACGGGTGGTCACGTCCTCTTTCGGGAATTCCTGGATGGCAATCATGCTGGCGCTATAGACAGAAGCACCGGCCTCGCTCACAATGACGCGGGGCGGAACCTTGCCCTTGAACTTCAGGGCCATCTCGCCACAGAAGGCGTCGGTCTCGCGGCTTGCGGTACCGTTACCGATGGCAATCAGGTCAATCTTGTACTTGTCGATAAGCTGCATCAGGTAGACGCAGGCGCCGGCCTTGTCGTTCTTGGGTTCGTGGGGGTAAATCACGCCATGGTCCATGAACTTGCCGTTCTCGTCCAGAACAGCCACCTTGCAACCGGTACGGAAACCAGGGTCCAGGGCGAGTACCGCCTTGTGGCCAGCGGGGGCGGCCAGCAAAACGTCTTGCAGGTTCTTGCTGAACACCTTGAAGGCCTCCTCTTCGGCGGCGTCCTTCAAAAGCAGGCGCACTTCGCTTTCCATGCTGGGCTGCAACAGGCGTTCCCAGGCGTCCTGGCACATGTCTTCCAGGTAGGGCTTCCATACGGAATCCTTCTTGATGACCTGGGACTTCAGGTAGCCCACCAACTCCTCGGTAGGCACTTCGATAGAAAGGCGGAGCACCTTTTCCTTTTCGCCGCGGCGGAGCGCCAGCATACGGTGGCTCGGAATCTTGGAAACGGGTTCGCTGAAGTCGTAGTAGTCCTTGAACTTGGTCTCCTGCTTTTCGAAATCCTTCTTGACCTTGCTAACCATGACGCCCTTCTTTTCCATCTGGGCGCGGAGGTACTGGCGGAATTCAGTATTGTCGGCCACTTCTTCGGCCAAGATGTCGGCTGCACCCTTGAGGGCGGCCTTCGGGTCGGCCAGGCCCTTTTCTTCGGAGAGGTAGATGCGGGCGATTTCTTCGGCGGTATTGCTGGTGTCTTCCTGTTCCCACATCAGGCGGGCGAGCGGTTCCAGGCCAAGTTCCTTGGCGATGGTGGCGCGGGTACGCTTCTTGGGCTTGTAGGGGGCGTAAATGTCTTCCAACAGGGTCTTGTCCTTGCAGGCCTCGATCTGGGCCTTCAGTTCGGGGGTAAGCTTGCCCTGTTCCTCGATGCTCTTGAGGATTGTCTCCTTGCGGTCGGTCAATTCCTGCAGGTAGTCGCGACGGTGGCTGATGTCGCGGAGTTCAATTTCGTTCAGGGTTCCCGTCTGGTCCTTGCGGTAACGGGCGATAAAGGGGATAGTGCCCCCCTGGTCCATGAGTTCCAGGGCCTTGGCCACGCGCCAAGTTTCAAGTTTCAGCTCTTCAGCAATAATGGCAGAAAAATCCATAATTCATTTTCCGATTGGAGGGTCCTAGTCTTCCGAAAAGGCCCTAAGTTAAACGACCCGGCGGCGTCTGCCGCAGGGCACCCTCGCGGGTCTGTTGAATATAGTAAAAGGTCACCTCAAAAAGGGAATTTTTAGGCTCTAATGGCGGCCAGAAGGTCTCGGTTTCGGGGCCGAGGTGGTGCGGGACCTGGGAGCCGGCTGGCTGATGGAGCCGCCCTGGTTCCTGGAATCGTAACGACGGTTGTCGTAGCGTCTGGAATCGTCGTCACTGTCCACGTAACGGGTCGGGAGCCTTTCCGGTTCAATACCGCCCGGGCCCGGAGCTGGCCGCCTTGCCGCAGGGGCCGAAGGGCTAGCCGCAGGGTAAGACTGGGGAGCAGGCGCCGTCATCACACGGGTGGCAGGTGCAGGAGCTACGCGTGTAGCCGGAGCAGGAACCGTCGACATTCTGGCTCCAGAGGGGGCCGGTGCCACCCGTACCGCAGGAGCGGGAGCCACACGGCTGGCGGGCGCCGGAGCGGGCCTTCTCGGAGGCGGGCTGTTAAAGTGGTGGGGCGGACGGTAGCGCCTCGGGTGCCGGGGAATCGGCCGATGGGCATACCAGCGGGTATCCCGTACGTAGATGACGCGGGGGCCCCAGTCTATCCAGCAGGAACCCCAACCCCACTCGCCGAACCAGGTGCCCAGCCACACGCCGGAACCGTAATAGACACGGGTGTAGCCGTCATAACGCACGTAATAGACCACGCGGGGGTTATAGACCGGCACGTAAACGTATTCCTTCTGCACTGGGTAGATGGTGATGTTGTCGCCGGTCTCCACCTTCACCTGTTCATTTGTCTTCAAGTGTCCGTAGTCGTAGGCCTTCTGGCGCATGCGCTGCACCGCCTCCATCACGTCTTCTTTCTGGTTGGTGACGGCATCGCCCAGCTGGTCAGTCCAAGTGCGGTACTTGCTCATCATGGAAAGCACCGACGGGAACGGCAAAAGCGCCTGCACGCTGGGGTCATAGGGCAGGTTCGCCTCCTCGATGGCATTGGCGAGGGTCTCCCCCTTCAGGTTCTTGTGGGATTCCGCCCACAGGGCGGCGGGGGCAATCTGATTTCCGTAGGTAGAAGCGTCCAGCACCTGCACCAGCAGCGGGTCAGGGTAAAGGGCGATGTTTGCCACCAGGGTATCCAGCTCCGAAGTAGAGTAGTTGGCCTGGGCAAAGCCCGAAACACCAAGGCAAAGGACCAGCGCGGCCATCACATTCAGCAATCTTGAAAACAACCTGTCCACGGGAACCTCCTTTGCTGTTCTCGTTAAATATACAAATTTCGTTTCTATTTCTTGAACCTCCATCACACAACAACCCCTAACGCCGTTTTTTTATATATTTACCCATATAGCAGTCAGTCCCGCTGACAGCGATAAATTCCGGGCGGGTAGTTCAACTCTCTGCTTGACGCCGTCCTCCCTTTGCAGGCGCGACATGCCCGCGATTCGAGGACAGGAACCCTATGGGGAGGCCGGCCCCTGGCGATCAACGTAGAGCACCCCCACGTTTTGTGGGATTCCCAATCTGTCATCAACAGGTTTGTGGACCGGTGTTCTGCGTTTCTACACACATGCTCCTGTTTGCAAACCACAAAATTTTCACAGGAGTTCTCAAATGACTATCAAGCCTTTTGACGATCTGGACATTACGGACCCGATTATGTTCGGGCTCGTATTCAGCAACACCCATATTGCCAAGCCCTTTATCGAGCACCTGCTCGGCATCGAAATCGACCACCTCGAAACCCCAACCCCAGAAGCCGTGCTGAGCTATGATGCGGAGCACAAGGGCGTCCGCTACGATGTATTCGCACGGGAAACAAACGAAAACGGAGAAACGATTCGCTCTTTTGACTTGGAGATGCAGATGGTCGACACCAAGGAACTCCCACAACGAGCACGGTATTACCAGAGCGTATGCGATGGCGTTGCACTCTCGAAGGGAGATTTCTACACCAGCCTCAGGGAACAGCATGTCATATTTCTGTGCCCAATGGACATTTTTAACCACGGATATCCCGTTTACCACTTCGAGAACCGAGCCCGAGAGAATCCCGACATCACTTTGGGGGATCTTTCTTATAAGAATTTTTATATATTTACAAGGTACGAGCAGTTTAAGGATTCGGTCGTCAGGGCGTACATGAAATACTTTGCGACCAGGCGTGCGGACTCCAACGAAACCCAAAACATCAACAGCCAAGTCGCCTTCTACAAGACCGACACATTCATAAGGAACAAATACATGACTTACGAATACGATCTCCACGAAAGCAAAGAAGCGGGAAAGTGGGAAATGGTGGACGCAATGCTCGCTAATGATATCCCCGTTGAAAAAATCGCTACTATTTCCGGTTTTTCCAAAGAAGATATTCTCAAGCGCAGTGCTGCTTCAGCAAAGTAATATTCTCAAGCCGAAAACCATCAACAGCCAAGTCGCCTTCTACAAAACCGATACATTCATAAGGAACAAATACATGACTTACGAATATGATCTCCACGAAAGCAAGGAAGCGGGAAGAGCCGAAGGAAAAGCCGAGGGGATGACCGAAAAAGCCCGCGAAATGGCGCGAGGGTTGCGTGATGACGGAGTTTCCCTGGAAATCATTTCCCGTCGTTCGGGGCTTTCCATCGAAGAAATCAAAGCCCTCTAACCAAGGCTATTTCAACCCCATTTTAAAAAGCGACCTCCGGATGGAAGTCGCTTTTTGCAATGAAGTCTAGTGAATTTACAGACTCACAACCGCCAGCTCCGCACGGGCAGTTTTTTTGAGGGGTGGAGCAGATTATTCGGCCTGTGGGCCTCAGATTATTCTAGATGGCGGGTCCCTTCGACTGCGCTCAGGGCAGGCTCTGCCCGCCATGACGTTGACGTGTGCCTTACGGGGTTTTACAGAAACCCACGCGGCTCAACCACGCCATTTCGCACAAGTGCGCTTGGCGTGGCGCTCGCCTTACGGGGTTTTACAGAAACCCTTGCGGCTCGGTAAAACCATTTCATGCAAGCACGATTGGTTTTACGCTCGCCTTACGGGGTTTTAGGGGCGGAGCCCCTAGGAGAGGGGGTAGGCAAAGACTCAAGGAGATCCCCGACCAAGTCGGGGATGACATGAGGCTGGAGCGAGGGGGGAGGCTTCCCCCTATGCCCCTTCTACATACAACTTCTTCATCTCGTCGGAAATGGCCATAGGGCGGCCGCGGTTCAGGTCCACCAGCACCCACTGGGTCTCGGATTCGAAAATCACCTTGCCGTCGGACACCCGCTCGAACTTGCACTTTCGAATGGTGGCCACCTTGCCGTAAGCCGCCACCCAGGTGGTGCCCTTGATTTCGTCGCCCAGGAACGCCTGGTTCTTGTATTCGATGTGCTGCACGTGGATCATCCAGCCGGCGCCAAGGCTTCTCATGAGGGCGGTGCCGCCTACCGATTCGGAGTGGGCGATGGCGATGTCCTGGATCCACTGCACGGACCACACGTTGTTGAAATGGTGGTTGTCGTCAATCATCTCCGGCGTCACCTTGAACACCTGGGTAAACTGCATGGGGTTCACCGTCTCTTCCATCGCAATGGCCATAACGCCTCCGTTTTTTGGTTGTAAAGATAATAAAGGTTCGGGGCACGGGGTTTCGGGTTCAGAGTTAAAAAGAACCCTCACCGGATTACTCGTTTAGTTCGGAATGACGCCACACGGCCCGACACATTTATACCTGTTTTTCCCGTTAATGTTATATTTACAACGAATAAAAGGAGTTTTTATGGATTGGAACGATTTTACCACGCTGACCCGCGACCAGATGCTGCCCATTTGGGATTTTTACTGCAGTGACCCCTTCTCGGTGCTGGGCATCCACCCGCTGGAAACCGACAAGGGCATCAAGACAGTCATCCGCACCTACCAGCCCCAGGCGTCCTTTGTGCGGGGCGAGTCCTGCGACGGCGAGGTGGAATTCGACTTCGTGAAACTGGGCGACACCGGTTTTTACGAAGCCATCCTGGACATGGAATTCGAGCCCTTCTTCTACAACCTGATTATCAAGCAGGAGGGCGGCATCGAATACACCCTCACCGACCCCTACGCCTTCCAGCCCGTGCTCTCCGAATTCGACCGGCACCTGATTTCTACCGGCACCCACTACGAACTCTACCGCAAGCTGGGCGCGAACCTGGTGGAACACCAGGGCTTCAAGGGAGTGCAGTTCGCCGTCTGGGCCCCCAACGCCCGCGCCGTTTCTGTCGTCGGCAGTTTCAATAGTTGGGACGGACGCCGCCACCAGATGCGCATGCTGGGCAGCTCCGGCATCTGGGAAATTTTCATCCCGAACATCGGCGAAAACGAACTATACCGTTTCGAAATCCACGGCGCCGACGGCAACCTCCACGTGAAGGTGGACCCGCTGGCAAAACTCTCCGAAGTGCGTCCGGCCACCGCCTCCATCACCACCCACCTGGACGGCTACGAATGGGGCGACGAACTCTACATGAAGACCCACTGGGCCACCAAGGTCTTCGGAAGCCCCATGAACATCTACGAGGTGCATGCCGGCTCCTGGAGGCGCGACCCGGCGAACCCCGACCGCTTCCTCAACTGGGACGAACTTTCCGAACGCCTCATCCCCTACCTCAAAGAGATGGGCTACACCCACGTGGAATTCTTGCCGCTGGCGGAACACCCGCTGGACGAATCCTGGGGCTACCAGGTGACGGGCTACTACTCCCCCACCAGCCGCTACGGCACGCCCGACCAGTTCCGCCACTTTGTGGACCTGTGCCACCAGAACGAAATCGGCGTGATTCTCGACTGGGTTCCGGCACACTTCCCCAAAGACGCCCACGCCCTTGGCCGCTTTGACGGCACCGCCTGCTACGAGCATGCCGACCCGCGCCAAGGCGAACACCCCCACTGGGGCACCTACATCTTCAACCTGGGCCGCAACGAAGTCAAGAACTTCCTCATTGCAAACGCCATGTACTGGCTCAAGGAATTCCACTGCGACGGTCTCCGCGTAGATGCCGTGGCATCCATGCTCTACCTGGACTACGGCAAGGGCCCGGGCGAATGGGTGCCCAACAAGGACGGCGGCAACATCAACTACGACACCATCGAGTTCCTGAAACACCTGAACAGCATCATGGGCCGCCTCACGCCTCATGCCATCCTCATTGCCGAAGAATCCACCAGCTTCCCCAGCATCACCCGTCCGCCGGAGCAGGGGGGCTTAGGCTTCCACTACAAGTGGAACATGGGCTGGATGAACGACTTCCTGAGTTACATCCAGCACGAGCCCATCCACCGCAAGTACCACCACAACCAGCTGACCTTCAGCATGGTGTACGCCTACAGCGAAAACTTCATCCAGGTGTTCAGCCACGACGAGGTGGTCCACGGCAAGGGCTCCATGCTTGGCAAGATGCCCGGCGACAACTGGCAGAAATTTGCAAACCTCCGCCTCACCTACGCCTTCCAGTACGCCCACCCGGGCAAGGTGCTGAACTTCATGGGCAACGAGTTCGGGCAGTTCCGGGAATGGAACGAGAAGCAGTCCCTGGACTGGCACCTGATTACCTGGGATAGCCACGGAAAACTGCTGCAGATGGTGAAGGTGCTGAACCACCTGTACAAGGAAAACTCGCCCTTCTGGGAAATCGACCACTACCACACCGGATTCGAATGGATCTGGTGCGACGACGCCGACAACTCCATCGTTTCCTTTGTCCGCAAGGACGACCACGGGAACCAGATTCTCTGCGTGTTCAACTTCACGCCGGTGGTCCGCAACGACTACCGCCTGGGCGCACCCACCCGCGGCGCCTGGAAAGAAATCTTCAACACCGACGCCGACATGTTCGGCGGCTCCAACGTGGGTAACCTGGGCGAAGTCTGGACCCAGGACATCCCGTGGCAGAACAGGCAGTGGAGCCTCAACATCAAGCTCCCGCCCCTGGCCGCGGTGTTCTTCCTGCTGGAGAGGTAATTCGGAGTTCGGAGTTCGAAATTGTTTTTTAGAATACAACTCTGAAATCCGAATTCAAAAACCTGAAATAAAAAGGGGAAAGCTTTCCCCTGGTTCGCACTTCGTTGCTCTCCACCCCTTCGTTCGCCGGGGGCAGCCCGTCTTTATCTATGGAGTATGGTATCCTGGATGGAGCCGTACTTCACCTGGACGCGATCCCACAGGATGGCGTTCTTGATGGAGCAGTTCTTCAGCACGCAGCCATCGCCTACGGCCACGTTGGGCCCGATCTTGCAGTTCTCGATAACCACGTCTTTTCCGATATGGCAAGGACCTTCGATTGTGGTTCCCGGGAAAGACGCTTCCTTGGAGTTGTCGTTCCGGTTCAAAACGTCGGCGTTAGTAGCGAGCAAGGTTTCAATCAGGCCGCAGTCCAACCACTTCTTGACCGGAGCTGTATGGAACTTGCAGCCCTTCTGGAGCATCATCTCCAGGGCGTCGGTCAGCTGGAACTCGTCCTTGGTACGGACGTCGTTGTCCATCAGGTACTTCAGGGATTCCTTCAGGACCTTCACGTCCTTGATAAAGTAAATGCCCACAATGGCCTCGTCGGAGACGAACTCCTGAGGCTTTTCCACCAGTTTCTGGATAGAGCCGGTTCCGTCGGTCACGGCCACGCCAAAGCGGGAGGGGTCCTTCACCTTGAAGGTGTACAGCACGTTTTCCGTCTCGTTCTTCAAAATAGACAGATCCGCCTCGAACAGCGTGTCGCCCAAGATAATCAGCATGGGCTCGTCGTCGTTCACGAAAGGCAGCGCCAGGGAAATAGCCTCTCCCAGCCCCTGGGGGTTCTCCTGACGGACGGTGCGGGTCTTGCCCCAGCATTCCCTATCCTTGAGGAAGGCGTCCATCTGGTCGGCCTTGTAGCCCGTAATAAAAATTGTCTCGGAGGGCTCCAGCGGGAGGGAGTCCTCTACAATCCAGTCTATAATCGTCTTGCCCGCGACGGGCAGCAAACACTTGGGGCGGTCTTCGGTATATGGACGGAGCCTCACTCCGCTACCGGCAACCGGCAGTACAATCTTCATAAAAAATCCTTGACACAAAAACTTTGCCGCGGTCAGCGGCAAAGGTGCATATAAGAAAAATATACATAAAAAAGGAGAAATAGACCTCACCCCAAAGCCATTTCGCAAGGAAATGCGATTAAGCGCACATCAATTCACCTGGAAGGTCGATTTTGTGGAATAAGTCCGCCTCAAATACAAAAAAAATGCCGAAATCTTGCGAATTTCGGCATTTCGTGGATGATGCAGGGGTCGAACCTGCGACCCGCTGATTAAGAGTCAGCTGCTCTACCAACTGAGCTAATCATCCATTGTCGCTTGGACGGGGTCAATTATAGAAAAGGGCGGTGCCGCTGTCAAGGGCTGAAAAAGCATTTTTTCAAAAAAATTTTTTCCAAAGCGATACGGCATGCGGTAATAGGGAAAGCGTTGTCAGTCATCGGTTTTCAGCTATGAGTTCTCAGTCATAGAAGAAGCAAGCCATGTTGAAAATCAGTAGTCAAACGTTACTCACGACTCAAAACTCACTACTCACAACACTCTACCTCATCTCTTTTTACACGATAATCCCTATCCCCTAGATCCTAAATCCTAGCCTCTATTAGCTATATTCCCCTCCATGAGCCTCAACACGAACCGCATGGACGCCTACCTGGCCTTCTTGGGAGTGGAACGGAACCTTTCGCCCAAGACCATCCAGAGCTACCAGGAAGACCTGCGGCATTTTATCGCCTGGCTAGACGAGGACGGCATCGACCTGAAAGAACTCACCCCCCAGAAACTGGACGAATTCCTGACTCTTACCGCAAGCCGCGCGGAATACTCCCCCACCTCCGTAGCGAGGCATTTTTCTAGCCTGCGGGGGTTCCTCAAGTACATGCAGAACCAGGGCGAGTACAACTTCAGCACGGAATCCATGCTGGAGCGTCCGAAACTCGGACACTACCTGCCGGAATACCTTACCCGCGAAGAAGTGGACAGCGTTTTCGAAAGTGCTGCCAACGGCAAGAACCCGCTGAGGGATACCGCCCTCTTCGAGCTCATGTACAGTGCAGGACTCCGTATTTCGGAAGCCCTGGGCATCAAGCTTTCGCAGCTGGACCTGGACAACGAGTGGCTCACGCCTATCGGTAAGGGCAACAAGCAGCGCCTGATTCCCCTGGGCAGCAAAGCAAAAGAAAATTTGAGGGCGTGGATCGAAGATGGCCGACCCCTCACCCACCCGACTACAGACAACATAATCCTAAACAAAAACGGCAAGCCCATGAGTCGCATGGGAGCCTGGAAAATTGTGCAACAGCACACGGCCCACCTGACCAAGCAGGTGTCGCCCCACACCTTCCGCCACAGCTTTGCCACCCACTGCCTGGAAGCGGGTATGGACCTGCGCGTTTTGCAAGAACTGCTAGGCCACGCCGACATCAGCACCACGCAAATTTATACGCATATCGACAAGGAATTCATCAAGCAAGAACATAGGCAGTTCCACCCGAGAGAAATGAGCGGGAAGTAAGCGGGGTATTAGGGGTGTCCCCTAGGAGAAGGGGTAGCGGAAGACTTGCCCTGGACCCTATCGCTGCTGTCATTCTGGAGCGTAGCGATAGAATCCAGGATGACAGAGGGGCAAGGCTGGAGCGACCTTTGGACACTTAGCGCTTTAGCGCTTAGTGTACATGGCCACCTTTAGGTGGTGCGGAAGGCTTTCCCCTTTGGGGATATTTTGCTACATTTACCCGCGTTCAAATTCAACAAGGATTAACAATGAGCAAGAATTACAAGATTGCAGTGCTTCCGGGCGACGGTATAGGCCCCGAAGTGATGAAAGAAGCTGTCCGCGTGCTGGACGTGGTTTCCAAGAAGTTCGGCTTCGACGTGAACGCCGAATGGGCAAACGTGGGTGGTGCCGCCTATGACGAAAGCGGTTCTCCGCTTCCAGAAAGCACCCTCAAGCTGGGCGAAGCTTCTGACTGTATTCTTTTCGGTTCCGTGGGTGGCCCGAAGTGGGAACACCTCCCCCCGAACCTGCAGCCGGAACGCGGCGCACTGCTGCCGCTCCGTAAGCACTTCAAGCTTTTCTGCAACCTCCGCCCGGCCCGTGTCTATAAGGAACTCGCAGGCGCTTGCCCGCTCCGCGCTGACATCGTCGGTGACGGTTTCAACATCCTCACCGTCCGCGAACTGACGGGTGACGTTTACTTTGGCCAGCCGAAGGGCCGCGAAGGCGTTCCGGGTTCCAAGGAAGAAATCGGCTTTGACACCATGAAGTACAGCCGCTACGAAGTCGAACGCATTGCTCGCTTCGCTTTCGACGCCGCTATGCTCCGCAACAAGAAGGTTGCCTCCATCGACAAGGCCAACGTGCTCACCACGAGCGTGCTCTGGCGCGAAGTCGTGAACGAAGTCATCAAGGACTACCCGGAACTGACTCTCGAACACCTCTACGTGGACAACGCTGCCATGCAGCTCCTGAAGCGCCCGCGTGAATTCGACGTGCTCCTCTGCCCGAACCTCTTCGGCGACATCCTTACCGACGAATGCGCTATGCTCACCGGTTCCATGGGCCTCCTCCCGTCCGCTTCTATCGCCGAAGGTTCCTTCGGTCTGTACGAACCGGCCGGTGGTTCCGCTCCGGATATCGCAGGCAAGGGTATCGCAAACCCGCTGGCCCAGATCCTCTCCGTGGCTTTGATGCTTCGCTACACCTTCAAGGAAGAAGAAGCAGCCAAGGCTATCGAAGCGGCTTGCGAAAAGGTCATCGCCCAGGGCTTCCGCACTGGCGACATCTACCAGGAAGGCTGCACCAAGGTCGGTACAGTTGGAATGGGCGACGCTATAATTGCCGCTTTGGCTTAATGCTGGAGCTACATCTCCGGTACGCCAAAGCTCTCGCCAACACGGCTCGTTAAGACGAGCCGCTTATGGCTCACGGATTGCCGCTTTGGCTTAATGCAGGCACCGCACAAGCGTACAGAAAAGGCGTCCCGGTATCGGGAAGCCTTCTTTCTTCAAGGAGAATCTGTAGAAGAAACTTATGCTTCGACGGTCTTGCCCTTTTCGACAGCGTCGGCGAGGGTCATGCCCGTAAATTCCTGGGCGCTGAACCAGCGGCCGCTCTTCTTGTCGTCGAGCATCACGGAGACCATGGAGCCGGGAATCACGCTTTCGGGAGCGTTGGGGGCGTTGGGGCCGCCAAGGTCCGTGCGGAGCCAACCCGGGTCCATCACGTTCATCATCACGTCGGTGCCGTTGAGCTTGCAGGCAAAATCCTTCACGAACTTGGTAAGGGCGGCCTTGGCACAGGCGTAACCCATCAGTTCCGGCTCGTTGGCGATACCGCTGGTGGTAAGCTGCATGCGGCCAAAACCACGCTTGATCATGCCCGGCAAAAAGTGATAGGCAATCTTGATGGGCGCAAAGAAGTTCACCGCCATGGCATGGTGGAAATCGTCCATGGTGTTGGTAAGGTAGTCGGTAAAGTAGTGGCTCATGAGACCCGCGTTGTTGAACACCAGGTCCACCTGCACACCCCAGCTGTCGATTTCAGCAAGGGCGGCGTCGATTTCGGCCTCGTTTTCCAGGTTGCAGCCCACGGCACGACCTTCCACGCCGAGTTTCTTGATTTCGGCCAGCACCGGTTCGGCATGGGCCTTGTCGCGACCCTGCAAGATGATATTTGCACCCAATTTCGCCATCTCGATGGCAGTCAGGCGACCGACCCCGCGGCAACCGCCGGTAATCAGGCACCATTTTCCCTTTACGTCAATCATGTTTTATCCTTTGCGGCACAGGGCCGCGAATCGGTTACTTAAACAAGATACACTTTTTCAAGCCCCGGGAACAAGTTTTTGCAGGGAAAAAGTGTTTACGGGTGTAAAGAGGGTCGGTCTAGCAGCTTACCGACAGGGACTGTACGGCCAGCGCAGGCACCTTGGTGCTGGAAAAGTCGTCGTAGTAGGCGTTTCCGCAGGCCACCACTTCTTGGATGATGTCGAAATAGTTCCCGCTCAGGGTCACGCTATCTACGGGGTGGACAATCAGGCCGTTTTCGCACCAGAAACCGTGGGCACCAATGCTCAGTTCCCCGCTCACCGAATTGCAGCCGGAATTTCCTTCCAGCCGAGCCACCAGCAGGCAGCTGGGGAAAAGTTTCAGCAGTTCTTCCGTAGATTTTTCGCCACAGGGAACGTACATGTTGTAGAAGGACGTGGACATCTTTGTGCCCAGGTCGCGAACGCCGTTTCCGGTGGACTTGCAGCCCGCCTTGGCGGCGGTTTCCAGATTGTAGAGGCCCTGGCCAAAAACGCCCCCGTCGATGACCTTCACCAGCTGGGTAGGCACGCCTTCGGAATCGTAGGGGAAATGATGGCTGAACAGGTCTCCGGAACCTACGCTCCAAAGGGAGAGGCAACCCGACGCAATCTTCGAGCCTTCCTTGCCCGAAAGCCTGGAAAGGCCTTTCTGCATGGAATCTGCCAGGTAGGGCTGACTGTACATCCGCATGAACCGGCCAGAAATCCGCTCCGACAGGACCACGGGAATCTTGCCGCCCTCGATCTTCTTTGCGCCGAACAGTTCCGTAGAGTATCCCGCCGCACGGGTGGCGATTCCGTCTACGTCGATTTCGTTCCAGTTGCGGGTGGACTTGGTAAAACTGCCCAACTTCTTGACGCCGTCACGACATGCAACCGCCCCTACCCCGACTGAAACGGAATTGGAGCGGGTCCTGTAAAAAACGCCCTTGCTGTTTGCCACGTAGTCTTCGCTGTTGGAAAGGTCCGCCCCTAGGTAAGGGATGTTCTCGATTTCCTTGGACTTGGCGAAGGTCGCCTTTTCCAAATCGATGCAGACATCCTTCATTTCGGACAGGCCGATTTTTTCCAGGGCCGGATTGTAGTCCTCGTCTGGCTGCGGCAAGGCGCCCGGTCCAGGTAAATCCACGTTGATTTCATCGGTCCATTGGGTATGGCAAAGGGCGTCTTTCAGGGTCTGCTCCAGGGCGTCTGCCGTAAGGCGCTCCGTATGGGCGTAGCCCGGACGACCATTCTTGATGACGCGGATTCCCACACCTACGGAATCGGAAATTTCCGTATTCTGGACCTGCCCCTGGAAAAGGGAAAGGCCTTCGGAATGGGACCTGGAGGCAAGCACGTCGAACTGTTCCGCCTGGCCCTTGGCCTTGTCGTTGATGTAAGAAATGGCGTCTTCGAGAGTCATAGTTTTGAAAGTTACTAGTTAATAGTTATAGATGATAGTTCGTCCTACGGATTAGAAGCTTTCCTTGCCAGCATTTTCCAGTAGGCGGCGGGGCTCCCGGTCACCGACTCCAAAGAAGAAGCCAATTCCGCCGTAATGGGCGCCTCCCCCGCAATCAATTTTTCCAGAAGGTCTTCCGAAACGCCAAGACGGCGGGCAAATTCCGCCTTGTCCATCTTGAGCCATTCCATGCCCTCGATAATCGCCTGACCCGGAGTGGGAACGCCATGTCTTGAGCCCATATTCTCTTAGCCTCAGAAATCTTTTCTAGGAATCAATATAAAAAATGGCGTGACCAGAAATAAACGTCAAGAACAAATCCGCTTGAGTCCTTCCGCAAAAACGGACGGTTCCTGCAGCAGGCTAATCACAATCCAGCCGTCTTCGTCAAAATCGAAGAAGAATCCCGGCTGCACCAGCACGTGCTTTTCCTTGAGCAGGCGAAGGGTGAGTTCTTCATCGTCGCCACCCAGGCGGATAACCGCATACCAGCCGCCAAGAATTTCAGGGCAGTATTTGGAGGGGAACTTTTCCCGCAAGGCCGCAAGGTTTTGCCGTAGGCGTTCGCTGATTTGAGCCCCGTAGGCAGCAGACTGTTTCAGCATGGGGGCCGCCAATGCCTGTGCCGGTGCAGAAACGCTCAGGTAGGCATCCGCCACATATTCCAGAGTCTCGTGGATAGATTCCCGCATGGCTTCGGGAGCATAGACCGCCATCCAGCCCAGCTTCACCTGGGGGCTCCCGCAAATCTTGCTGAGGCCGTTAAGCCAGACGATGGGACATTTCGGCGGAGCTGGATCCTTCGACTTCGCTGCGCTCCGCTCAGGATGACAAGAAACATACTCCCATGACCGTCGCACATTTTCAGAAAAACGATAGTCCCCGAAAACTTCGTCCACCACCAGGACCAGGTTCCGCTCTTCGCAAAAGCGAACCACCTCGTTCCATTCGGTGCGGGACACGGAATGCCCCGTGGGGTTGTGGGGGCAGACCAGCAGCAAGATTTTCGCATTGGCCGGGGCGCTTAAAAGGCTGTCGGTGTCCAGCACAAAACGGAAATCGCCACACCGTTCCTTTCCCGCTTTCTCCCGTCTCAACTTCAAGAAATACGGATAGCACTCCAGGTTTTCCAGTTCCGCCAACGTGTCCAGCAGGGGGTAGCCCGGGACCGGCGTCAATATGGCGTCGCCGGGATTGCAGAAGGCCTTGAAAAGTATGGAGTAGGCTTCGCTGGTGCTAGCCGTCAAAATAATCTGCCCGGGCGTGAAATTCCCGCCACGGCTGCGGTAGTACTCCGCCACCGCCTCTCGGGCCTTGAGCGTTCCCGCCGGATTCACATCCCACAGGTTGAACTCCTGCTTCACGGCATC
>JAFVTX010000053.1 GCA_017503015.1 Fibrobacter sp.
GATCGAGGAGAAGGTTCTGCTTTCCCGCATAGACCGCGACTCCATCGTGGTGACCGACGCCGAGGTGGACCAGCGGGTGAACGCCCACTTGGCTCAGCTGGCCGGTAGCCAGAACATCGACCTTGCCACTCTCGAGAAAGCGATTCGCGCCCAGCTGGGTCTCAGCATGGCCCAGTACAGGGACCGCCTTTCCAAGCAGATTCGTAGCCACATCGAGCTCATGAAGGTCCGTCAGCGCCACGTAGGTGCGATTAGCCCCACCAAGAAAGAGGTGGATGCCTTTTACAAGGCATATAAGGATTCCATTCCGCCCCAGTACAACTGTGTGCTTCTGAGCCACATCCAGATGACCATCCACCCCGACACGGTGATTGTGGATTCCGTGAAAAAGGTGGCGGAGGCTCTGATCGACAGTCTGAACCTGGGCATGAACTTTGAGATTCTTGCGAAGAATCACTCCCAGGACACTTCCGCCGCCAAGGGCGGCGACCTGGGCTATTTCAAGCGTGGGCTTCTGGATCCGGCTTTCGAACGGGCTCTGGACCAGCTGAAGAACGGCCAGTATTCCGCAATCCCCGTGAAGACGGACTTGGGCTGGCATATTGTGCGTGTGCTTGGCCGCAAGGAAGACGGTGTGCGTTCGGCCCATATCTTGCTTCGGACGATTCCTACGGCGGCTGACACTGCGGCGGTAATCCAGCGGGCTGATTCCCTGCAAAAAACCTTGAAGACCAAGGAAGAATTTAGCGCCGCCGCCAAGAAGTTCAGCGAGGACAAGTCCAGCAACTTCCAGGGCGGGCTTCTGGGCTGGTTCCAGCGTAACGAGATGGAACCCGCCTACGTGGAACCTGTGGCAGGATTGAATGTGGGGGAGGTTTCCGAACCCGTGCTCATTGACGGGGCTTACCATCTGTTCCGCTTGGATGATTCCCGCCAGATTCGTGAGCTGAATCTCGAAGAGGATTACGGAAAGATTGAATCCTTTGCGGCATCCCACTTGGAAAACGAGAAGCTGAAAACGCTCATCAAGAAATGGCGGCAAGAAGTCCATGTGGACATCCGCCTGACGGAGTAGTCCAAAGGCAAAGAGCGGGATTGTTCTAGAAACGAGATGATGGCATAGGCATAGCGGAAGGCGCGAACATGATTCACTTCACCCACGTGACGAAATCTTACGAGAAGGACTGGAAGGCCCTCAACAACGTGACGTTCCGTATCAACAAGGGCGAGTTCGTGTTTCTGACGGGGCATTCCGGCGCGGGTAAATCTACGGTGCTGAAGCTGATCTACATGGACGAACGCCCCGACGATGAGCGTGGCGGACAGGTCATGGTGAAGTTCACCGGCGACACCGTTTATGACAGCAAGACCACGCCAGAAAAAAAGATTCAGGCGCTCCGCCGCAAGATGGGAATCATCTTCCAGGATTTCAAGCTGTTGCCCGACAGGAACGTCTTTGACAACGTGGCCCTGGCCCTTCGAATCGTTGGCACTCCTGCAAAGCAGATCAACGCGGCGGTCTTTGACGCCCTTGCCCTGGTGGGCATTAGCCAGAAACGCTTCGCCATGCCTTATACACTTTCGGGCGGTGAGCAGCAGCGTGTGGCCATCGCCCGCGCCATGGTCCACAACCCCTACCTGCTTTTGGCCGACGAACCCACCGGAAACTTGGACCCGGCAAACGCCGAAGACGTGTTCCGTATTTTCAAGGAAATCAACGCCCGCGGCACTACCGTGGTGATGGCGACCCACAACCCCGACTTCTACCTGAACAGCCCTTTCCGCCGCCTGGCTCTTGACCACGGTGAACTACTGAACAGGGATATGATTTAGGGGCTAGGATCTAGTCCATAAGAATAAGTGAGCTGTGGTTGGTGATTAGGAAAGGTGCGGGGTTCGAGTCGCGGCCCTAACGCATTTTGGGACTGGTGTGTTTTTTTTGGTTATGCACCGCTCTGGTTATCCCTGTAAACGGAAACGACGGACTTTTTCGGTTCTCGACAGACGAAAATTCCTAAAATTTGGGCCATGAAATTTTCCATCCGGCACAATCACGTGGGTTACGAGCCCAAGGCACCGAAGGTGTTTTTGCTGGCCTGCGACACTCCGGAAAATCCTCTCAAGGAAATGTCCCCCTGGTTCCAGGTGACAGACGAGTCCGGTACCGTGGTGGCCGATGGCCAGATGTCGGAAAAAGGCAGCTGCAAGTACACCGATGAATTCTTGTGGCAGGGGGATTTTTCTCAGGTTGCTCGTCTTGGAAAGTACAAGATTTCCGTGATGGATGCAAAGGGAAACTCCCTGGCGGAATCCCATGACTTCGAGATTTCGGACAGGATGGTGGTAAACCAGCTGGCCATGACCCTCAAGTCGTTCTATTTCCAGCGCTCCGGTGTGGAACTGCCTGCCGACAAGGCCGGAAAATGGGCAAGGCCCGCCGCCCATCTGGACGACCATCTGGAATTTCACTCCAGCATGAACCGCTCGGGAACCTGGAACGCCCACGGCGGCTGGTACGACGCCGGCGACTACGGGAAGTACATCGTGAACGGGGGCGTTTCTCTCGGGACCTTGCTCCTGGCCGCTGAACTGGCAGCTGACCATGCTACGACTCATACCGAAGGGGGACTTTTTCACGGTGGCTCTTTCCGTATGAACTTGCTGGAAGAAATCCGTTTTGAGCTGGATTTCTTTTTGCGCATGCAGGACGATGACGGTGGCGTGTTTTTCAAGGTTTCGCCTATCCGCTGGGACGGCTTTGTTTCGCCCACACAGTCAGATGCCAATCAGAAACGCCAGATTCTAGGCAAGTCCACCACCTCGACGCTGAACTTTGCAGGGGTGATGGCCCATGCTCATCGGGTGTTCAGGCAGGCTTATCCAGCCTATGCCAAGACCTGCCTCACGGCTGCGCTCCGGGCTTACCGCTGGGCCATCGAGAATCCCGATGTTACCTACCCGCACAATACCGAAGGAAGCGGCGGCTACGGCGATGAACGGTATGACGACGAGTTTTTCTGGACCCGGGCCATGCTGTTCCGTGAGTTGCCCCAGGGGGCGGATCAGGCTGGACTTTCCAAGGCGGAGCTTTTGCAGGCGCTGGAATCGGACATAAAAAAGTGCCCGGTCCAGATGGGGCTTTCCTGGCGGGATACCGACAACTTCGGCTGGATTGCCCTTGCCCTGCAGGATAGCGATTCTGCTATGCAGGCCAAGGCCCGCTGTGCTCTGGTAAGCGCCGCCGACGCTATCGTGGAACGCTGTTCCGCCGATGCTTACGGTCTTTCTCTGGAAAAGTTCGTGTGGGGCTCCAACGGTGAGATTGCAAACCACGGGCTCACCCTCCTGATTGCAAACCTCTGGAATCCGGATCCGTGCTATACGGAAATCGCCCGCGGTATGCTGGACTTTATCTACGGAAAGAACCCGGTGAACTGCTGTTTCGTGACCGGCGCCGCCCACAGTTCTCCAAAATTCCCGCACCACCGCATTTGCCATTCCGATGGGGTAGAAGACCCGATTCCGGGCCTTGTGGTGGGCGGCATCAACGCCGACAGACAGGACCTGCACCGTTTCCCGCATTATCCGGGCCCACAGCCGGGACTTTCCTATACCGACGAACGCTGTTCTTTTGCCAGCAACGAGACCGCCATCAACTGGAATGCTCCCTTGGTGGCCCTGCTGTCACTATTGGCCTGATTCCCCGAGCCTCGAACCTCGAGCCTCAAACCTTCTTTATTTCGCCGGGCTTTAAATCGCCCAGGGTGTACTTGTCGAACTGGATGCGCATAAGGCGCATGACTTCGTAACCCAAGTGGTCGAGCATGCGGCGGATTTCGCGGTTTTTGCCTTCAGATAGGGTGATTTCAAGCCAGCAGTTCTTTTCGCCAACGCTCGCGATGGCTGCGCGCTCGGCATGCATGAATTCTTCGCTTTCGCCGAAGATGCGGGGCGGGACGTTGAAGCCCGCTTCCATTTTCGCAAGGTCGTCAGCGGTGGGGTGGCCTTTGACCTGCACATGGTAGATTTTGAGATGTTGCTTCGGGCCTGGATCCTTCGACTCCGTTTCACTCCGCTCAGGATGACACATTGTTGAACCTCCGCTTAGCAATGCGTCGGCCCATTGCGTATCATTCGTAAACAGCAGCAGGCCTTCGCTGGCGGCATCGAGGCGGCCTACCGGCGATATGTGCGGTACGGGCCTGCCGGGGAACATCTTGGCGTATTCTTCGCGGAACAAGTCCATCACGGTCTTTCGGCCCTTCTCGTCGCTTGCAGTAGTGACGATTCCGCGGGGCTTGTTCATGGCGAAATACACGAACTCGCTTGCGGTGACGGGCGTGCCGTCCACAAGGATTTCGTCGTTCTCGTAGGCGGGCGTTTCGGGGTCGCGCACGATTTTATCACGCAAAGAAACCCGGCCCCCGCGGACCAGGTTTTCTGCTTGGCTTCTGCTGCAAAAACCGCGCTTGGAAATCACGCGGGCAACTCCGTGAGGTTTAATCCTGTTGTTTTGATGGTTCGTGCTCATCTAAATTGTCATGCCCGCCTCCGGGCGGGCACCTCCCTTTGTTGGTTTGAAATGGAGATTCCCGCCTTCGCGGGAATGACATAACCAGTGATTTACTTCCCGAGATATGCCTTGATGTTTTTGAGGCATTTTGCGTTTTGCGCTTCGGTTCCGACGGTAATGCGGAGCACGTCGCCCATGGCAGGCTGCGGGCGGATGATGGTGCCCTTCGCCTGCAGGAACTTGAATGCGTCCATGGGGTCCTTGAAACCGCCGACGGCGATGAAGTTCGCATGGCTATCCACATAGGGAAGGCCCAATTCCTTGAAACCGGCCTTGAGCTGGTCGAGGCCCTTCTTGTTCATTTCACGAACCTGGTTCACGAATTCCTGGTCGTCGAGGGCGCCGATGGCGGCCGCCTGGGCGATGCTGTTCACGTTGAATGGTTCGCGGATGCGGTTGATGAGGCCGACGATTTCGGGGCGGGTGATGCAGTAGCCCACGCGCAGCCCCGCGAGTCCGTAAATCTTGCTGAAGGTGCGGCAGCAGATGATGTTCCTGCCGGCATCGATGCGGCTCTTGAAATCCGGGACGAGCTCCGGCGTGTCTTCGATGAATTCGGTGTAGGCTTCGTCCATCACGAGCACGCAGGTTTCGGGCAGGCTGTCGGCGAAGTCGAGGATTTCCTTGGCGGTGAGGTCGGAGCCCGTCGGGTTGTTCGGGTTGGCGAGGAACACGATACGGGTCTTCTCGTTCACGGCGGCGCGCATGGCGTTGAGGTCGTAGTTGTAGGCGGGGGCCGGCATGTCGACTTCCACAATCTTCGCGTTCATGGCCATGGTGGCGAGCTTATACACGGCAAAGCTGTGCTTGCCCATCACGGCTTCGCAGCCTTCGCCGAGGAACACCTGGGCAATCATGTCCAAAAGTTCGTTGCTGCCGTTACCCACGGCAATCTGTTCGCGCTTCACGCCGCGGAACTCTGCAATACTCCCGATGAGGTCGTAGCTGCCACCGTCCGGGTAGAGGTTCACTTCTTCCAGGGCCTTGCGGGCCTCTTCCATGCCCTTCGGGCTCGGGCCTACGGGGTTTTCATTACTCGCGAGCTTGTCCACGTCTTTCGGGTCGAGGCCGAATTCGCGGGCGGTGTAGGCGATGGGTTTGCCGGTCACATAGACGGGCTGCTTCAAGATGTGCTGTTGTGCGAGTTCGTTAATATCCATGGTAAATAGTGGCTTTGAGGTTTGAGGTCGGTCGCCTTCGGCTCCCTTTGAGGTATGAGGTTTGTGTTTGATCTCAAAGCGAGATTTCCGGTGACCTTTTGTTCTTTGTTTTGTTGAAAAATAGCAAAAGCGCGGCGAAAAATATATATTTCACGTATGAACAAGTCGTTTTTCAAGTTTTTCTTTATCGGTCTCGCCGCAGTATTCTTCGCGGCCTGTTCCACATCGACGGTTTCCAGCGATGATGACGAAGATTTAAAATCGTCTTCAAGTGCAGAATCATCTAGCGAAACAGTAAAGAGCATCTACGAAGCGGTTGACGAATCTGGCCTGTACACGACCAAGGATTCTGTGGCCGCATACCTGTGCAAGTTCGACAAGTTACCCGCGAACTATGTCGGCAAGAGTGAAGGCAAAAAGCTTTACGAGTCGAAGACGGGCAACACCTTTGATAAGTGGAATTTCAACCCGTGGACCACAATCGGCGTGATGATTGGCGGCGACAACTTTGACAATTTCGCTTCCAACCCGGACAATTACCACGCAACATTGCCCGAAGGTTCTTACCACGAAGCCGACGTGGATTATTCCGGCGCAAATCGCGGAACCAAGCGGCTTGTTTACCAGCCGGACTGTGTAATCTACTATACTGCAGACCACTACGATTCTTTTACTAAGCTAGAAGTGCGCTAGTATCATGGCCACACGAAGGTGCTGTTCAGGTCCTTCTCGCCGTTATCGACGAGGATGTCCTGGCCGGTGCAGTTCTTGTTCACCACCGTCAGGAACCATACCCATTCCGCGATGTCTTCGGGTTCGGCCCAGCGCCTGAGCGGAGTCACGTCCATGATGCGGTTCCACAAGGCAGGATCGTCCATCACGGGCTTGTTGAGGCTTGTCTTGACGCCACCCGGGGAAATGCTGTTGCATGTAGCGCCGAACTTGGCGACGCGGCGGCCCACGTTTTTCACGTAGGTCAACAGCCCGCCCTTGGAAACCGCGTATTCGGGGAATTCGTCGCCGGTGTGCGCGCTGGAAGACGCAATGAAGAGTACCGACTTGATTTCGGATTGAATCGCGTACTTCTCGACGAAGTTCATCGCGCCCTTCAGGTTGATTTCGATGTCGCGACCGGAATTCTGCACGCCCGCGTTGCTCACGACGATGTTTGCCGCAATGGACAGCTCCGGGAAAGAGTTCTTGTCCGAGACGTCGGCGATGTGGTGCTCGTATTCGGCGTGGTCAATGGTAGATTCCTTGACGTCGAACCCGACCACATGCGCGCCCCGGTTCAGGAACAGTTCTGCGATAGCGCGGCCGATGCCGCTGTGCGTTCCGCTGATAAAGACGTTCATGCTTGCCCTGCCTTGAATTTGAGGTAATCGCTACCGACGTTTTCCTTTTCCCACTTGCAGGCCATCTTGTAGCCGAAGGGGCTGAAGACGATTTCGCAGAGGAGTTCCATGACGGCGCCCGTAATGGAGCAGATGAGGACCTGCTTCATGGTCCAGCCGAAGAACACGTGGCTTACCGTAAGGGCAAAAATCATGTTGTCCACGAACTGCGCCACCATCGTCGAAACGTAGGAACGTGCGGCGAACGTCTTGAAGTCCTTGCCCTTCGCAAATTTTCCCATGCCGTAGTTCACGACGGAGTTGACGAGAGACGCGGTGAACATGGCGAGCGCAGAGCCCAGCACCACGTACCAGGAACCGCCAAACGTGGCGTTGAGGGCATCGTTTGCCACCTTGGCCGCATCGGGGTTCGTGTCGATGTAGCTGTAGAATTCACCCCACATGCCCGGCGCATGGGAAAGGATGTTGAAGAACAGGCAGGTGCACAGGTTCACGAAGAGGGCGACTACCGAGACTTTCATGGCGGCCTTGGGCCCAAACCGCTTGCATATCATGTCCATGCAGAGGAACGAGAACCAGCTGAGCGTAAAGCCGCAGTCCAGGGCCATGTATTCGAACGAGACCAGTTCCTTGTTCGCGAGCAAGTTCATGCACACGACGGAGAGGATAAAGAAACTGACGGCGAGGGAGGGAATGTTGCGAAGCAGGATTACCAGGTCCTGCCATTCACGCTGGATATAGCTTTTCATTTTGTTTTTTAAGGAAGGTTAGACAAAGACTTCCGGAAAAATTCTGCAACATCGCAGAATTCTAACGCGCCAAATATAGGTTATTGGCTGGAAAATTTCAAGAGCAGTCAGAGATTCTGCAGAAATTCCGTCAATTCGCGGTTTATGCGGTCGTTTAGCGCATCCGCTTCTTGCACGGAGTGGTGTTCGTCGCCGGCAAAGTCACGGGCGCGCTCCCCGCAGATGTCTACACCGATGATTTTGTGGTTTATGGCGAGGCCGGCGATGATTTCTTTGAGTGTCGCTACATCCAGCGAACCCTGGTCCCAGTTCGTGGCCGCGTAGGCGGGGGAGAGGGCGTCTTTGTCGATGGAAAGGTAGACGGATGTGGAGTGTGGAATGTGAAGTGTGGAATAGACCCTATCGGGGCTACGCCCCTCCAGGGTGACTGTCGGCAATTCGCTTTCGCGGATAAACGTTATTTTGTCATTGCTCTCGGCTCCATTGTCATTGCGAGCATCCGCAGGGTGCGAAGCAATCTCTTTTCGGATTTCCTCTGCTAGGTGGTCGGCGACGCCGATAATGACAACGTTGTTTACGAACTTGTTCCCTTCGAGAACCTTCTTGACCCAGCCGCCGCAACTGAGGATGTTCCCGAATCGCGGCTCCTGCATGTCGGGGTGGTGGTCGAAAATGACAAGGGAAAACGGTTCCTGGACCATGTCGGTCCAGATTTTGCTCATGTAATGAAAATTCCCGTTGTCGAAGAAGTGAATGCCGCTTGCGTTCTTAATGCCTGCGTCGGCGATGCGCCTTCGGATGGTCTCGACGGCCTCGTCATCGCAGTAGCAGTCCGTGCCCGGAATGTCGGTGCAGTCTATCCATGTGGCCTCTCCAGAGAGCCATAGGCCTTCCATAAAGGGCTGGTTCTCATAGACGTTTGTAAAATTGCAGACGGTGATGGGCATGTCATTCCAAATTATAGTTTTAAAATGGGGTCTTAGGGGCAGAGCCCCTAGGAGA
>JAFVTX010000054.1 GCA_017503015.1 Fibrobacter sp.
CAGCTGGAAAGCCGGAAAAGAAGGCGAATCCCGCTATGGCGACTCCGTCACCACCAACTGCTACGTGTTTGAAAATGGCGCCTGGCGTAGCGCCAACGATTCCGACTGTAGCCTGGAACTGGACGGTTGTACCGATGCCAAGGAAGGGACTGTCGGAAAGGGCAGCGACAAGAGCTGGTACATTTGCAAGGACAACAGCTGGGAAGAAGCCTCCACTATGGAGAAAGACACCTACGGCTGGAAGGACGCTTCCGAAGGCGACATCAAGAAAGGCGACGTGACGGACACCGTCTATGTGTTCAACGGCAAGAAATGGAGTGTCGCAGACGAAATCGAATCCGTGCTGGGCGGTTGCGTGAAGGCTACGGCAGATTCTGTAGGTAAGGTTAAAAACATCTGGTATATCTGCAAGGGCGGCGAATGGACCGAAGCCAAGCAAATCGAATACGACACCTACGGCTGGGAAGCGGGCAAAGACGGAGACGCCAAACAAGGCGATGTTTACAGCAGCACCTGCTATGTCTATGACGGCGACGCCTGGCGCCAGGGCGACTACAATGATTGCAATCTGGGCATGGGCGGATGCACGAAGGCTCGCAAGAACGAAGAACAGACCAAGGATGGCAAGAAATACGTTTGCTCGGAGTCCTCTGGAAACTACTATTGGAAAGGTGGTGTTATTACTGATGTTTCCCAGGCTGATGGAACTTGCTCCCCCAGCAAGACCAGCATCTACAAGGGCGAAACGGTAAATTGGGTATTCACGCCGGCAACGCTTGCTAGTGGTAGCTCTGTAACCGAAGTAATGGAATATCTGAATTTTGTTAAAAGTCTCACTTGCGACTGGACATTGAATGGCGCCGCCCCGGCATCTTCTAGCGGCAAGTGCGGTTCCGACGGAAAGACAGCGACTGCAACATACTCAACCACCGGGACCTTCTCCGCCTCGGTCAAACTGGGAGAAAAGACAATCAACTGCGGAAGCGTGCAGGTGACTGGCGCTCCGCTGACAGGTTGCACCTGTGAAGCCAGCGAACCCACCCCGGATGTTGCTGATGGTGCCGTAACCGTCACCTGGACCGTAAGCGGATGCCACGCCCTTGCAGACATCGCTTCCTACGCTTGGACAGAGGCCACAGGCACCGTGGGCACTGCAACAATGACATTCACCGAAAAAGGCCAAACCGCAAGCCCCACAGTCAAGGTTACCACCGCAGAAAACACTTCGGTAACCTTGACCTGCCCCACGGTCAAGGCAGTTGATTCCAAGGCTCCTGACTATACGAACCCTTAAGATAACGACCAAGTAACTCAATGGGGCGGACGCAAGTCCGCCTTTTTTTATCCTCTTATTTTTCTAGATTTGCGTCCCGGAGTCCTAGCTCCTAACCCCTAAATCCTAGCCCCTACCCCATGCTATTCGAACAAACCATTGCCCACCAGATTCCGAACTACACCCGCGAAGCCGATTCCCTCCGCGGGGAATCCCTTGCCATGCTGGATTACAAGGACGAGCTCCGCATCAAGGATGCCGCCATCCGGGAATTCTGGGACGTGAACCGCCTGGCCGGCAACCCCCAGAAGGTGGTGGCCAGCCCCATGCCCCGCGGTTACCGCACCACCAGCAAGAGGCGCGTGCACATGGAACCGGGCAACCTGCAGTTCGACCGTCAGAATTCCCTGCTGGAGCCCGACGAACACAACCGTATCTACGACTTTCTGTTCGAAAAGTTGATTACGCCGGCCTACAAGCCCCTGGCCTACGCCCTGAACTGGATTATCATTCGCGGCACCTACCAGTACCGGGTGGTGATTTTCAACATCAAGAAGATTGACGCCAGCATCGTGCGCAAGCTGAAGCTGATTGCCGACGCCCTGCAAAAATCGCCTTTCCACGTGACGGCGGCACACGCCTACGTAGATACCACCGAATCGGATTACTACCTGGAATCCAAACGCCCTACCGAAGGCCTGAACTTCAAGCAGCTTTACGGCCCGCGGGAACTTTCGCTCCCTCTCGGCAAGTTCAGCCTCCGCTACCCCGTGACCGGTTTCAGCCAGATTAACGAAAGCCAGATACACAACCTCATCAAGGCGGCGAGCCGCCTGCTCAGCCTCGGTAAAGAAGACCACTTTCTGGACCTGTACTGCGGTTACGGCCTGTTCAGCTTTGCCCTGGGCGAAGCCGCCAAGGACGTTTTGGGAGTGGAATGGGAAGGCCCTTCCATCGACTGCGCGAAGGCCTCGGCCAGGCACCTCAAAAAACCGTACCGTTTTATCGCCGGAAAGATTGACGAAGAATTTGTGCAGACAAGGCTTCCGCGACCCGTGCCGAACGAACCCGAAAAAATCCTGCTGGACCCGCCCCGAAAGGGCTGCGAACCGGGCGTAATCCACGCCCTTGCCATGCGAAAGCCCCTACGCATCGCCCACGTGTTCTGCGGCACCGACGAGATTCCCGCCTCCATCAAAGAATGGGAACGCTACGGCTACCGCGTGCGTGAAGTGCAGCCCCTGGACCTGTTCCCCGGAACGCCGCACCTGGAAACCATCATAATGCTGGAACGAAAGTAGACGAGAGAACGCCCTGCGGGCTACAGACGAGAGACGAGAGATTATAAGAAGACGTCATTAGATTTCGGCTCAATGGCCGAAATGACGCATAAGAAGAATCAAGGCATATATGTCTAACGAAAATGTGACAATCAAAACAGCCGACAAGAAGCCCGCGCTCTGGACCCGGAACTTCGTGACGGTGGCCGCCGCGAACTTTTTGCTGTTCTTCAGTTTTTACCAGCTGTTGCCGATTCTGCCTCTCTACATTATCGAAAAATTCCAGACCGACAACGCCACCGCAGGTTTCATCATCTCCCTTTACACCATCGGGGCTTTGGCCTGCAGGCCCTTCGCCGGATTTTTGGTGGATACCCTCAGCCGTAAGCCTCTGTACTTTTGGACATTCTTCGCCTTTACCGCGTGCTTTCTGGGCTACAAGACGGTGGCCTTCTTGCCCATCCTTGCCGCTGTGCGTTTTGCCCACGGACTTTTCTTCGGGATTTCCAGCACGGCGAGCAACACCGTGGCTATCGACGCCCTGCCCGCAAGCCGTCGCGGTGAAGGTATCGGCTACTTCGGCATCAGCGTGAACCTGGCTTTCGCCACAGGCCCCATGACCGGCATGTTCCTGTACGAAGCATTCGGTGATACCATCGTGTTTATCATTTCCATCGCATTGTGCGTCATCGGCCTTGTCCTGGTGCAGACTTTAAACGTTCCCCGCAAGGAGAAAAAGCCCCACGCGCCCCTTTCGCTGGACCGGTTTTTCTTGACCCGCGCCGTCCCGCAGTTTGCAAACTTTATCTTCGTGGGTTTTGCCTACGGGCCCGTGACCAACTACATCGCACTCTACGCCCAGGAGCTGGGCATCGGCGGCTCCGGCTGGTTCTACGCCCTGATTGCGGCGGGCCTTATTTTGAACCGGGTGATGACGGGGCGGCTCATCGACAAGGGCTACCTGATTCACCTGGTGGGTACGGGCATGACCCTGAACGTGGTGGCCTACTTTATCTTGGCCTTTAGCCACTCCCCCATCACCTTCTTTGTGGCGGCATTCCTGATTGGCACAAGCCTCGGGCTTATATTCCCGGGGTATCAGACCATGTGCGTGAACCTGGCACGCCACGACCAGCGGGGTACCGCCAACAGCACCTACCTCTCCGGCTGGGATATCGGCATTGGGGCAGGTATTTTGGCGGGTGGCTCCATGGCGGGACATTTCGGCAACCACCAGCCCGTATTCTTGGCCTGCGCCGTGGCGCTGGTGATTGCGGACATACTCTACTTCTCCTGGACTTCAAGGCATTACTTGAAGAACAAGCTAGAAGGGTAAACTATCTTTTCTCCCATGAAACCCTGGAAACTGCTCAAGACAGAATACCTGGTAGACGCCCCCTGGCTGAAAGTGGCCAAGGAGACCTGCGAACTGCCGAACGGAAAGGTCATTGACGATTTTTACACGCTTTGGCAGCCGGACTGGGTGCTGATTCTCGCCCGTACCGCCCAGGGCAAGTGGGTTATGACGGAACAATACCGCCACGGCACCGGAAAAATCGCCCTGGAGTTCCCTGCAGGAATCATCGACAAGGGCGAAACGCCGGAGCAGGCCGCCCTCCGGGAACTGCAGGAAGAATGCGGGTATGTGTTAGATGAGAGCAGATCCCCGGTCAAGCCGGGGATGACAAAGTGTGGCGCCAAAAACGAAAATAAGTCAGTCAGTGATTGCCACGAGGCTTCGCTTCTCGCAATGACAAAGTTCATCGGCACTTTCCCGGTGAACCCGGACAGACATCGCGGTGTATTTCACGTGGTGTTCATCGATGGAGTGGTCAAGGGCGGAAACACCCACTTTGACAGCACCGAAGAAATCGAATCTCTGGAACTTTCCGACCAGGAACTGCAGGCGAAAATGGCCGACGGCACCTTCTGCCACCCGCTACAGAAGGCGGGTTATTTGAAATACAGACTAATCAAAAAATAAGGGAGATTCCCGCCTTCGCGGGAATGACATAAACGCTATCCTCGAGTCAAGCGGATCAGGAACTTGAAGGTTCCTCGGTCACCACCATCGTTGGCAGCGCCGTCTTCGACAAAGGCGTGTAAAGAAAAGGCGAAAGCCACACCTAAGGACCAGGTTTCGCTCACCCACCAGTCCTTGCCCACTTCGTACTGCGTGAAGGCGGAAGCCACATCGATATCGCCATCGTCATCTCCGGATACCGCCAAAAAGGCATCCATGCCGCTGGAAAAGCCCACATAAAAGCCGTTCATCACGGAGCGGGGATTCCGGAAGGGATACACCATAAACCCAAGGCCCAAAGAGAAAGAAAAAGCATAACTGTCCAAGGATTTCTTTTCATCCGTGTTATACTTCGGGAGACTGATTCCAAAAAGATTTATGCCTTCGCTGTAGGATTTTTCGGTGTAATGATAGTCGGTTTCTCCGGAATAGGTCGCCAGTTCAAACCGGGAATGTAGCACGATTAAATTGGCAATGGACTTTCCGAACTTGAAATCAAAAAGAGGTGCAGACCAGCCCGAAAATTCCCGACTTGTGTTTTCTTCCCAGCTTCCGTCCGAATCTTCCTGGTAAGCCTTCAAATTCGTATAGGCCACGCCTGTCCCTGCACTAAAGAAAAATCCACGGTGCTCGTAGGGCGGCCGCGTCTTTTGGGGCTTGGTCTCTTGCCCCCACGAAGTCACTACAAGCAGAGCGACGATCGCTAATATCTTAAAGAACTTCATTAGCGACTATCCCCGAGTAAGCCTAAACGAAAGGGATATCACATTATCGTCATCGTGGGAGTCCACCGTATTCCAGACCAGGCCAGTCCGGGCATAGCCAAGGCTCACACCAATGGACAAGTGGTCATTCATCCACCAGTCTTTGCCCAATTCCACCTGGAACGCTGTTCCCGAATTGAAACTGACATCACGGGAGCCTCCGTTGATCAGAGTTACAAACGCAGCATAACCAACGGAACCTCCCACAAAGAATCCGTTCAGGGCCGAATTCTTGTCGCGGAAAGGATAAATCGTGGAACCGAAACCGATGTAGGTCCTGAAATTATAGCCGTCAGAGGATTCCATCTCCTTGGTTTCGTCTTCGGTCACCTGCGCGGGGCATTTTTCATTGGCATCACAAAACACGCGGTATTCCCGGTAACCGTAATCCATTGTTCCCGTAAAGAATCCCAGATTGAAAACCGTATGGAAGGCTATCAGGTTGGCTAAAGCCGTACCGAACTTGAATTCAAAGACGGGGAATGTTCCGCCGTAGTACTCAAAATAATCGACATCGCGATTCCGGTAATCACTCCCGTAACCATCGTTGTAATGATCATGTTCTTCTTTGCTGTTCTTGTACCAGTTGTAGGCCGCTCCGAATGACACGCTGTTGTAAAACCCGCGATGCTCGCGAGGGGCGGGCTTGGCGACAGTCGGTTCCGAAGGCGCAGATTCAGACTGGGCAAAAACCAGGCCCGCCACCATCAAGACTATAATCTCAAACAATTTACTTTTCATAAAACTCCCCTTAAAAACGGCAGTAATATAGTAAATGAGTGGTGAGTGGTTAGGTTGTAGGTCGTAGGTATTAGGGTTGATGCGGTCGGCTCTAACCTCTTATTTACTATCTTTCCATACCATAAAAACCTTAATACGGACATTCACTATGAGCATCAAAGATTACCTCGCCGGCGCCAAACAGGCCGGTTCCGTCCAGAAGCTGATGACCCCGGGCCTCGCCGTGGAATTTATCCAGCCCTGGTACACCCCGCTTTCTACGACTCCTTCTACCACGGGTATTGCTGTCGGCGGTATCGGCTCCACATTCACCGCCACGCCTGCTGGCACCACACCCGTGATGAACGTGATGCCTGGCGTGCAGGTCCGCACCGAAAAGTCCGCTGACCTCCGCTTCAACAACTTCTTCTTCAAGGAAGCGGTCTTAAACGCGAAGGCCGCCCTTGTGATTGGCAACTTCGCCGCATTCGGCATCTACAACAACAACTTCCCGCTCCTCGATGCAAACGGCGCGCGCGTTTTCGGCGATGCCGACATGAAGGACCAGAAGAAGGCAGAAGCCAAGCTCAACAAGGTTCTTGCCGACAAGGCTCTTTTTGCAACGAACAAGGCCGCCTTTGAACGCTGGCACATTCAGTTCAGCGACCGCACCCAGGCTTTGATCGCTGCAGGCAAGGACACCGCCGCCATCAACCGCGCCGTTCTCATTGACTTCTTCGATGGCATGATTGGCGAAAAGGCAGCCCGCGAAGGCGCCCTCACCGCCGCCTGGGCAAACGACTCCGAATTCCTCGGCCAGCCGGGCTACGACGCCGCCAAGATGAAGTACACCGCCCTCTATCCGGTGAGCGAAACCGTTTACGAAGGCAAGGGTGTCGCTATCACCAAGACCCAGTCCAGCTACGTGACCCCGGGTGACGAACGCCTCTCCAGCCTCCCCGTGAGCGCCACCGTGTTCACTCTCGAGAACAACACCAAGGAAACCCGCGAAGTGACGATTGTCCAGATTCAGGACAGCATCACGGGCTACATGGCCAAGAAGGACCGCCAGGGCGTTCAGGACTCCAGTTTTGTGCTGGTGCCGTCTGCTCGTTTCCCGAAGGGTGTGCAGTTCGACAAGGAACTCAAGGATGGCCGTTCCGTTCGCGGTATCGAATTTTTCAACGAAAAGCCGCTCGCCGAAAGCGACTTCAACGGTTGCATGGGCGTGTCCGTCGCCTGGAACAAGAAGGACAACCTGAACGTTTCCGTGAAGCCCATGTTCTACCAGGACGATGCAGCCTCTGTGCTGAAGGGCGCTCTCCAGAGCGGTCGCGTTGCAGGCTCTTGGGTCAAGAACGTTTACAGCGGTCGTGAAACGATTGCAGGTGCTGTCGCCGTGACTGCCGTTCTCAAGCCGAAGCAGAAGGTCAGCTTCCAGTTCAACCTGGTGCTGGATTTCCCCGAAATCAAGCTGAACAAGCTTACCTCTGCCAAGAAGTACACCGCTTTCTTCCCCGAAGCTTATGGCCGCGTGGGCGCTATCCTAGAAGAAGCCCTCGCCGCCGACAAGAACTTTGACGCACGCCTCAAGGCATTCGAAGCCCTCGTACCAAAGAAGGCTGTGGCCAAGCTCTACAAGACCGCCGCCAAGCAGGCCGAATTCAAGAGCCTCGCCATCAACACCCTCAGCTTCCTCGCCGAAGCCACCGTGTGGGACAAGGACGACCGTTTCTTAGTTCGCGAATGCGCAGACTATCCGTTCTTCAACTCCCTGGACGTTTACTTCTACGGAAGCTTCAGCCTCATGGCCCTGATGCCGCGCCTCGACGGCGTGGTGATGAAGCGCTTCGGTGATGCGATTCTTGCAGTAAATAACAACCGTCGCCGCCACCACGAATACGTGAACCTCCCCTACGCAGACCTCCCCGATCCGAAACTGGAAGGTCCCCGTGCTGTTCGCGGCGCCGTGATTCACGACCTGGGAAGCCCCTTCGATGCCGAACCCGATGCCTACGACTGGCACAACGTGAAGGAATGGAAGGATCTCGCTCCAAAGTATGTGCTGATGGTGCTCCGCCATTACGTGAAGACGCAGGACAAGCAGAACTTGCAGGATTGCAAGGAAGCCGTTTACGCCGCCATGCAGTACCTCGAAAAGATGGTGAACGAGGGAGAAAACTTCCCGCTCACCCACGGTACCGACGATACGTTCGACAACCTCTCCAGCCACGGCATTTCCGTGTACTGCGGTAGCCTCTGGATTGCAGGCCTCCGCGCAGCCGCCAAGATTGCCGAAATCCTCGGCGACAAGGCACAGGCCGACACCTGGAACGCCAAGGCCGACGCCGCCAACAAGGAATTCGACGAGGCCCTGTGGGACGAAGCCGAAGGCTACTACCATTTCTTCGTGACTCCGATGGAAGCAAAGGACGTTGTGGCCGACAAGCTCCCGCAGCTAGCCGACGCCATCAAGGACACGCTCGTTATCGACGGCAAGAACGTGAAGGCCGCCCTCAAGACCATCAATGAATGGCTCAACTCCGGCGCAATCCCGAGCGACGTGGAACTTTCCAAGAACGAACTCCGCGGACTCAAGAAGGCTTGGCTCACCGCCCAGTGCAAGGAAGCCTTTACCGCCAGCTGGAACGCAAAGATTGCAAACGACTGCGATGACGTATTCGCCGACACGATGCTCGCCGACACTTACCTCCGTCTGCTGGGTCTCAAGCCGATTAGCGACGAGAAGAAGGCGAAGGCCAACCTGTTGCGCGTTTTCAACACGAACTACAAGGCCAACAGCCCGCTCATCGGTGCCGCGAACCTTGTTCGTAAGGACGGCTCTCCGCTGGATGAATTCAACTTCCAGGCTCACGACGTGTGGATCGGTATCCAGTACAGCATCATGTGCGCCATGATGCACCACGGCCTCGAAAAGCAGGCTGCCGACATGGGCGATTCCATGATTCGCAACCTCTACGAAGAAGCCCGCATCCCGTTTGCCGCACCGGAAGGATTCAACGGTTCCTGCCGCCTGCACCCGGAAGCGCTGGTGAAGGCATTCGGTCTTAGCGCTACCGCCGCCGACAAGATGCACAAGGAACTCCTGAAGAAGGGCGCCCTGCTTGCCGACTCCCGCATCAGCCCGAAGCTTCCGCGCAACCTGCCCGCCTTCACCAAGGCATTCGGCAGCATCGCGAAGGCCAACAAGGTCGAAGCGAGCGCGCTGTTCATGCTGCTCCACAGCACGGCACTCAAGTACACCGCCGGCAAGTACTTCCGCCCCGGCATGGTGTTCGCCCTATTGTATTAAGACGGCCGAAGACCGCTGCCACAAAATTAAAACAGGTGTTCCTTTTGGAGCACCTGTTTTTAAACCATTATTTTACATTCCGTTACTAACGTTACTATACATTTCGTTACTAACGTTACTAAATACAATCGTATAAATAGCAAACGCAGCGGTTCCACTAGAACCTTGTATTTTAAATTTTAATGCCGAAAGTGATTTGCTAGCCTCTTCGCCTGAAATAGCCGTTTCTCCACTCCATTGTTGTTCAAAATCAGACCACTTAAAACAACTTACTATCCTAGATTCGCTTTCATCCAGGGTTACCATCGGATTGTTATAAGCTATCGACTCATCCATTCCATCGCCTAGACCCATTTCTAATTTGATAGGCACTTGCGACATATAAGCGACACACACACCATCCCAACTAGACGCATCCGCATCCACATCATAGCCAACTCCCACAAATGGGTCATTGAGGGCCGTCCCAGAGTTAAAACATGCCGTCCCGCAGATTCCAAAACATTCATAGATAGAACCCTCAAGCGACCCGCTGAGCCAAGAAATGGAGGACCTACCGCCATCACTGCCATCGTCATAAGCCCACCAATAAGAATATCCATAACCTGTTATATACGCATCAGGATTATTCCCATCCCACAAAGTCAATTTATCTTCACCCTGACTATTTGCAGAATTTGCAGACATATACGCCGACGAAGACACCCCAGAACTTACATCCTCTCCAGATGGCGAGGTCATTCCTGGTGGTGTAAAAGCTCCTACATCGGGGTATGCTGGGTTATAAACAGGATATGCTGGGTTTACTGCATAAGGATCAACCGGATTCGGATCCTCTCCATTGGAGTCGCTTGAAGCGATGCTATCTGCCGCAGCAAAAACGGGTCCATAATCATTCTCCCAATCGCCCGCATAGTCCGTGCAGTTCCAGAAGAGCAGAGCCGTCATAATTAAAAGAACCTTTTTCATATCAACCCCACTAGAAAAGGAACGTTATACCCACAGCAAGGAGGCCGGCCGCCATAACACCAATCCCAACATTTCTTATTGTCTGATGTTTCTTGGCATCATCCAGCCCACTCTGATACTCTTCAGCAGTTGTCGGAGCGGTCGCCGTTGCATGCTCTGCCTTTTTATCAAAAACAAAGGCTATCACGCCACCTGCAAGGGCGACACCAGCAAAGATCGACACTGGAACCCAATGTTTTTTCTTGCCGCCCCCTTTCTTCATTCCATCCATCGCATCGTCAGCCGAATTCTGTGGTTTATCCCTATTCCAAGTAACTCCCGATTTTTTCTCTGATTTTGCAACACAGCGGATAGGCAAATAAGCCCCCTTTGGACTAGTCCGTACTGAGGCAGCATCCCCATTATCCTCAAAAAACATCGTCATCACAAGATCATTTGCGGCATACGAAAAACGTCCATCCACTTCTGTCGATGTCCAGAATGGGACGCCATCTTTCCATAATGCATAAGGTCCATACTTTTCGCCTGGATCATTCGGATAAGGCATTCGTTCCGCCGAGAAACCATAAAGGTCTGGTCCATTCTTAGACCATGAACCATTTTGCTTAAGAGATTTGGCTGCATTTTCTGATCCACCCACAGTCTTAAACAACGCATTAACATCGCTCGTATCAGGCAGGCGCCAACCTGACGGGCATGCCTCAACAGCAACCCCCGGCAATCCACGGCCTTGTGCAAGCATCCATTGATAATAGCATCCGCCTCCATCCTTAAGGCATGCATTATTCAAACCAAGATGAGAATCATGGGCAGACGAATTCAGATTTTCGAATTTCAAGTTTTCAGCCATCCAAATCCGGTCCCCGATCTGGATACTGCGATATTCTTGGCCATCCCTCTTATCAACGAAGGTGCCGCCATTTTCATAAATATACTTGTTACGAATTTTTGTAAGGGAATCGGCAACGGCAACCGCCCGCGCCTTGATTTTCGACGCTCCTTCAATACAACGGACAGAAAATCCATCTTTTTTATTGTTGTCGCTATTCAGACGCGCACCATCGCTGCTGTGAAACAAGCGCACACCGTAGGCATACTTGCTATCGCTTTCAGTAGAAGTCCAAAAGTACGCATTGGTACCATGATCAATAAAGTCTCCCTTATCACGGCCGCCCTCTTTATAAGCCCCACGACGACCCGCAGGCAACGCCGAAAATCCATAGGCATCCTGTCCATTGCGACCGTCAAACCAACCATTGACAAACTTGAGCATTCTGCCCGCCATGGATTGTCCACCCACCTCCGTTAGCAAAGTTGTCCATTCAGCCTCACTTGGCAAATGCCAGTCATCAGGGCATGCCATCAGTGCCGACATCCACGTGTAGGAACGACCGTACTCGTCACAATCGCCTCCTCTACAGTAGCTATCTTCAGCATCGTAGTTCAGGTTCTCGGCCATCCAGGTTTGTGAGCCAATTTTTACTGTTTTGTACTTTTTTCCATCGCGCGTATCCGTTATCATCGACATTGGCTCTTTTATCAACGAACCATAGCTCGATTGCAGTCTAGCATTTCCATCATCCATGACACAACGAACATAATAACCCGCCTCATAGCCTTCTCGCTTGTGAAAATCCGCTTCATAGGCATTCACTCCCAAATAGAAAGCATCTCTATTCCTAGTATCGCCCCAGAAGTAGGCGCCATTTGCTTGCAATGCAAGCGCCGAAGCGCCTCCTTTTCTAAGCAAATACCTCCATTCCGTCGTATCCGGCAAATGCCAACCAACAGGGCATACAGATTTTGCAGTCTCATAGAAATAAAGGCGGCCATACTCATCGCAATTACTCGGTTTATTGCCGTAACACCAACTATCCTTGGTTGCTATGTTGAGGTTTTCTGCCATCCATGTCTGCGATCCAATTTTTACCGTTTTATATTCTGTTCCATCACGAGTGTCTGTTATCGTCGACGTTGGCCCACCTGTTGAACCATAATCCGACTGCTTTGGGGCACCTACATCATCCTTGACACAACGGACTACGTTATACTCATCAACTTTGCTTCCAAAGCCGCCAAGGTTGTAAGCCGAAAAACGATGTGCACTCAATTCCCACGCTCTGGCATATTCACGAGTAACACTCACCGTTGCAGTCCAAAAAACCATGCTAGGGAAACAGTTTGCACAAAAACCGGGGTCATGAAGATAGGCAGAGAAACCACTTGCATTGGTTCCTTCAGGAGCTTCGCTGGATTTCACCAACAAGGCACTGGGAGCATTCCAGGAACCGCCCCATTTTTTTTCCACATAATCATCCAGTTCTTTCCACTCGCCATATTGTGGCAAATGCCAGCCATCGGGGCAAACACCTTGAACATCATCGCAACGATCTTGTTCTGAATATGAGCAACCATTCTCGTAACCCATGGCCTCTGTCCAAGTGTAGAGGCGACCATACTTGGAGCAACTAGGATCACTCTTATAACAGCGGCTGTTCGAAGCCTCGTAGTTCAAGTTCTCCGCCATCCAGATTTGTCTGCCGATTTTCACGGTCTTATACGTTCTCCCATCACGGGAATCGGTCACGGTCGCTTTTTGTGCAGCAGCAACAACCGCACCTACAAAAAGCAGAAACAAAACTGTCTTTATTGTTTTTTTCATTAATCTGTTCCTCCAAAAAAAAGAATAGGCGGAACTTTTGTAACAATCACATTACGGAAAGGCCTTGACACAACGAACTGATGCAACTGTTTTACCCACATTCTTCAACGAAAATTCCGTTCTCGTCGAATAGCCACCTATTCCATCAGAACAATCATCTGAACCGACCGCAGGATCTTCATGCAACTTCAGGGCCGGCAAATTTTCCGTCATGTCGACAGTCAAAATTTTCTTCGAGGCACTCCAGAAGTTGGCAATATACTTGCTATCAACGGGACCGCCACACTCCGCCCTACATTCGGAACCCAGCACAAAGTCATCCGGCATAAATCCGATAGCGGCAAAGCCAAGCCTGTCCGAGCCATTTAGACGGTAGCCCTCCCTTCGCATGCAATCATCATCTTCCTCATAATGAACATCCCCGTATTCGTCTTCATAGGCATACTGGCAATCATCGCTTTCCAACTGCCCCCAAACGCCTTTGGCCAGGCAATCCGTTACGCGGATATCACCACCACACAAATTTTGGGCGTTAACAACCAGTTCGATCCAATCCTCGTCGGTCGGCAAGCGCCAGCCTTCTGGGCACGCATTCAAGGCATCTTCATACAGGAATGCATGCTGCCCGTGCAGATTGCTGTAGCAGACATCCTGGCCAGTTCCTTCACCGAGTTTCGTCTTGTAATCCACATTTTCGGCCATCCAAACCCGGTTGCCGATTTTTACAAACTTGTACCCTTTCCCGTCACGGGAATCAACAATCACACCGGTATCCGGGTCGCCCTCGACACAACGAACGGACACCCCGTAATCCTTACGGATGGTTCGCGTCTGCGCCGAATTTTTCCCAGTTTCCAGCTCTAAAGCGTAAGCAGACGTTTTTGCCGCCTCCGACGAAGACCAGAAATAAGTTGAAATCATCCCATTTTCATAGGTACCTTTTTTTTCGTCGCGGAATCCAACGGGAAAAGCCGAGAATAAGTACGAGTCCGTCGCAGGATCCCCTTTCCATGAGTCCTGCATTTTCAAAGCCATCCCCGCTACAGATTTTCCACCTGCGGCAGACACAAGTGAATCCAATTCTGACTTATGAGGAAGATGCCACCCTGAAGGGCACACCGTTTGCGCGACATCCCACGCATAAAGCCGACCCACCATGCCACACATGGACTCGTCATCATTCAAGCACCAGCTTTTCTTTACCTTGTAATCTAGGTTTTGCGCCATCCAGCGGACACCGCCAATGGTCGTAGTCCTGTAATATTTGGAATCCCGTCCATCTATCAGTACCGTCTTTTCTTTGTTTTGAACCGACGACTCACTCTTGATGCATCGAACCGCAAAACCATAGCCTCTTTCCAGCCCTTCGACACTGCTTATGTCATTTTCATCATCAATTTTTAGACGCAGTGCATTATCCCTATCATAGTCTGCTGTCCAATATCCGGCCATATTCCCTCTGCGCTTTATAACGCTATCCTTATAGCTAAAGAACCCGCTAGGTATCGCAGCAAAGCCAAGAGTGTCAATCCCCCCGGTAACACCCTTAACCGAAAACCACAATTTTGTCCCCTGAGCCCCTTTGTCCGCAAACCACTGTTCTGTTCCTTGTAGGCTTCTTTTTAGTTTCTTGTAATCCCAATACGAAGGAAGCACAAACCCTTCGGGGCAGGCTTTCAAGGCGTCTTCATGGGTATAGAGGCGGCCGTACAACTCACACGAATCACATACGCTACTGTCTGTCGCGTAGTTCATGTTTTGGGCAATCCAAAATTGGTCTCCGATTTTTATCGCATGGTATTTTTGTTTGTCACGAGCATCAACTATTTTTTCATACTTGAATTGACTCTGATAAAAAACTTCGACCGGCGAGAAAAAGTGCGAGACGACAAAGTTTTTTGCCATTCCCAGGAGTCCCGACATATACAGCACCCCAAAGACCAGGACTGGGGCGGCAATCGCCACAAGAACAAGAATCGCTTTATTTGGCGTTCCGGCATTTTTTGAAAACATTTCTTGCGGCATACCGCATTCCCCAGCAACAATTATTCTTTCATCTCTGAACTGTCGGGCTTTATTTCTTCAATCGATTTCTTTATTTCTTCTTTAAAGCCTTTATAGACAGCCCCAGAAAAGTTACCTGTTTTTTCACCAACAGACTGACCAATCGAAGCGGCGCCAACATCAGAAGAAACGACCTTATCTACAACAGACAAGACCGCCGTACTCATGCAGCCAATTGTGGCAACAGCAAATATGACTGCTAGTATTAGATTCTTCTTCACGCTTGCCGACCGGGTATACAACCGATAGAAGACCACCATCATTTCAATGATAGCCCCTATTCCAAAGGCAACCCCTAAAAACCAAAAAATATATATCTGGACCATAATGACCTCAAAAAAAGGGGACAAATACATTTTTTTGATTTGTCCCCAACCTGTTTTGTTTACCTAATCACATAATACGGATTTGGCTTGAACAAGATAATGAGCCAGTCAATAAACCAGCCAACACCACCCAAGCCGAGAGTACAAAGCCACAGCAAGCCCGTCAAAATCTTTCCTTCGTAGAAGCGGTGGAAACCAGCCCAACCGAAGAATGTACAGATCAGGAAAGCCGCCCACTTGTTAATTTGTTTACCTCTCGCATAGCCATCCATGTTGATATTCTGGTTGGAATTCGAATTGTTGATGACTATCTGCGGCTGGGCGGGGGCGGCAGCGGGAGCAGGTGCACTTTGCGGAGCCTCGCTCTCAACCGGGATAACAGTATAGTCGCTGCCGTTGGCATAGACTTCGACCTTTTTACCCACAGACGGAACAAAAGTCAGAAAGCCTTTGCCGACTTCAAAACAAGACCCATCTTCCTTGCCGATGGTCACCGAGGCATCGTTTATCTTGATAATTTTAGGCATAACTGAAAGTCCTTTTTTAGGAATGTTAATGATTCGCAATCTTAAATGTAAAAAAAAAAACAAAGTCAAGCGCTTTCTTCAATCTTGACATTCTGTAAACGAAATTTTACAATTTACCAAGAAAACGAACGATTTGGAACACCTTCTCCTTAAAGGAGAAATACTGGATATCGGCGTTCTCTTGGTCTATCACGAACCTGTGGTAATCAAAATTGCATATGCACTTGCTCACCGCACCCATATTGGCGTATTCTACGTACAGGGTGTCAGCTTTTCGCTTTTGGGCAATATCCTCCCGAACATCGCAATAATCCATCACATCAGTCACTTCCACATAGTAGGTTCCGTCGTTTGCCAGCTTCAGCGTAGCCTCCGGAAGCTCCTTCGAAGCGGTTGCGCCACCTTCCGTTGAAGCCTTTGCCATCGACAGGCCATCCTTCTGGCATTCGCCCCTAAGGAACCCTGCCTTCTTCAGTTCAGAAGGGGGCTCTTCCGAACCCGAGGGTTCCTTGCTGCCGGCGGAACTGCTCTCGACAACAAAAGAGGAACTCTCCGCGCTACCGGAGTCGTCAGATATCTCTGCCCCGCTGGAACTAGACGGTTCCGGAGGAGAAAGCTTTTCCTGCGCCAACGAAGATTCTTCCTGCGACGACGAAGATTCCTCCAGTGACACATCCGCCGAAGACGTATCGTCCCCGCAGGCCCAAAGCATCAGCGACAGAACCGCACCGCAGGCAAAGATCTTTTTCATGCTTTTCTCCCTCGTCTACTTTATACAGCAACCAAATAAAAAAAGAACCCCGCCGAAGCGAGGTTCCAAATCCGTTAATTAGGAACGACTAGAAATCGTCATCGTCAGAGTGTTTTTTCTTCTTTTTCTTTTTCTTCTTAGGCATGGCGTCTTCGGCAACCTTGTCGCCCTGCTTCTTGTTCACCACCACTTCGGCAGCCTTTTCACCGGGCTTGGTGAAGCCGAACTGACGGGGATCAAAGCCCTTGGGGAACTTGGTCTTGTTGTCGTAAAGCACGCGCTTTGCCGTGAACTTTTCAATCTTCGCGTTGCTCAGGTCGGCACCGGAGAAGTCCACGTCTTCCATCTTGGTATCGGCGTCAATTTTAACACCCTGGAGGTTCGCATTCAAGAAGCTCACCTTGATGAGCTTTGCACCGGCAAGGCTCGTGCCAGACATCTGGGCCAGCTGGAAGTCGGAGCGTTCGATGGTGGAATTGGCGAAGTTGCTCTTAGTGAGATCGGCCTTATCGAAGATGCTCTTGAAGATGTAGGCACCGTCGAAGACGCTCTTCACCAGGTCGGCTTCCTTGAAGATGTTCTTTTCAACAGAGGCGTCGTAGAAAGAGGCCTTGTCGAGCTTGGCCTTTTCGAAGTCGTTCTTGGCCACGGAACTCTTGTCGAACACCACACCGGTCAAGTCCTGCTTGGCAAACTGCATGTTCTTCACAGTAGCCTGGGCGAACTTGGCACGCTGGAGCTGGGTCTTGGACAGGTCCACGTCGTTGAAGGTGGTCAGGGAGAGGTCAGCGTCCTGCATGTTCACGTTCTTGAACTCGGCACCGCTGAACTCGGCCTGAGAAAGACCGGCCTTCACAAAGATGACGTCCACCAGGTCCGTGCCCTTGAAGTTTGCGGCAATCAGGTTACAACCCGTAAAGTCCGTGTGGTTCAGGGTAGCCTTGCGGAAGTCGCTGTTAGCCATCAAGGAACGGGCGAAGTTGGTGTTGGTGAGGTTAGCCTTGGAGAAATCGGCACGGGTAAGGTCCACTTCGTTCACGGAGGCCATGGTCATGTCTGACTTGCTGAAGTCCGTTTCTTCGGAGACCTTCATCATGTCAAGACGAGCATTCTTAAGATTGGTCTTGGGGAACTGGCTGTCCAGGAGCGTTGCACGGTAGAGGTTGGCCTCTTCCATGTCGGCACCTTCGAAGCTGGAGCTACGGATGTCGGCACCGCTGATGACCACACCCTTGAGTATGGCATTGTTGAAGTTCGCTTCGCTAATCACGGCGTTCTGGAAGGACACGCCGGAAAGGTTCGCGCCCTTGAAGTTCGGCTTTTCGCCTGCAGCACGCTGGAAGTCGGTAACATTCTTGATTGCCTTTGCGTTGCTGAAGTTGAAACCGTCGATACGCTTGTCGCGGAAAGAAATGTTGAGGTCCTTGCCGGACCATTCACTCTGAGCAAAGCCGCTCATGGCAAGTGCGCCCACAAGGCAAAGGCCAAACTTCGAAATTTTCATCATATTCATATACACGTTCCCTTTATGGAAAATCCAAAATAACGGATACCCCTAAAATAAATAAAAAAATTCAGATAAAGGCAAGAAAAATGTAAAACAATGCTATTTTTTGCCTTGAAATGTCAAATTTCGCTCAAAAAGAGTACGATGTCATAGTCTGCGGGGCCGGTCCTGCCGGGCTGATGGCGGCCTGCACCCTAGGGTACTTGACCGGCACTGCCAGACGGATTCTTCTTTTGGACAAGAAAGCCCCCTGGAAGGAACCCATCTTTTGTGCAGAGGCAGTTTCTGCTGATAGGCTTGCGGCCCTTTGGCCCATTGACCCAGCCTTTGTGCGGGGCAAACTTTCGGGCATTTACTTTACCTCGCCCAAGCGTTACCGCGCCGAGTTCTACAGCAAGGACTGCGGCCTGATTCTCAACAGGGCCCTGTTCCACAAGAGCATCGCCGATTCTGCAAAGAACCACGGGGTAGAATGCCATTTTGACACCCTTATCCACAAGCTGGAACGCACCGAGACTGGCTGGAACGTCCAGGTATCCCAGGGAGACGAATCCGTCACCCTGTCGGCAAAGACCATCATTGACGCCTCGGGCCCCGGGTGCAGGCTCACCCGGAATATCCCCTGCCTTGACGGAATCGAGTCCGGCGATACGGACCTGGAAACAGGGATTTTCGCCGTAGCAGACGGCATCAAACACAGCCCCGAACACATCGAGCTGTTCTTCGGTAGCGAATTCCAGGACGGTTATGGCTGGATTTTCCCCCGAGACGGCAAAGAAGTGAACGTCGGTTTCGTGCTGGGCAAGACCGTAAAGAACGGAGAGCCCCTGCGCCAGAAGCTCATGAATTTTATCGCAAAGAACTACCCGGAAGCGACAGTGAAGGCCGTCTATGGCGGCATGATCGCCTGCGGGCAGTCCGACAAGCCTCTCGCCAAATGCGGGCTTTTCAAGGCGGGCGATGCCGCCAGCTGCGTGAACCCCATCAGCCGGTCGGGTATCGTGGAATCCCTGATTAGCGGAAAGATTGCCGCCGAAGCGGTGGACCAGTGGCTCAAGGACAGCGGAGAAAATCGGGAAGCCATCGAGGCCTCTACCCTCACCCGCTGGATGGAAGCCCTGGGCAAGAGCCACAAGCAAATCGCCAACGCCAAGGCGGGTTTCAACAGCATTACCGATGACCAGCTGGACAAGGCCGCCAAGCGGCTCTCCAGGCTGCCTCGAGAAAAACAGACCCTGGTCCGCATTTTCTGGAACGTGCTCTGGTCCTGCCCCTCAGTCATCTGGAAAATGCGCTCGTTCTTGCGTTAAGGTCGAACCATGCCAGAATCTATCCAGGAACGACAAGACGCACTCCGGGCGAAATTCGCAAGCTTTACAGACGCCGACGGCAAGTGGGAATACCTGCTGGGTCTCGCCCGCAACCACAAGGGAATGGACCCCGCCCTCAAGGCGGAAAAGTTTATCATCCAGGGCTGTGCCTCCACCATGTACCTGGTGCCGAACTTCAATGGCGAAATCATCCATTTCGAAATGGACGTAGAAGGCGGTACCACCAACCCGCTGATTAGCCGTGGACTTGGAGCGCTGGCGCTCCAGATTTACAACGACCAGACGCCGTCTGCTATTTTGTCTGTAAATCCGGAATTCTTCAGGGACATCGGCCTGAACGTAGGGCTCTCCCCCACCCGGAGCAACGGCTTTGCAAGCCTCGTGAAACAGATTTATTTATATGCCCGCGTCTTTGACGCACTATCCAAAAGGTAAGGTAGAATCATGTTCAGTTTCTTAAACGGAAAAAGCCCTTTTGACGAAGCAGAAGAAAAACTAGAAGCCGGGGAAACCGTCAACGGAAGGCCCAAGATGCCAAGCGGTCCCGTCATGGGATGGCAGGACGGGCTCTTCTTGCTGGTGGTTATCGGCCTGATCGTAGGCGGTTACCAGTATTACCAGCATTCCAAGACCGAAAGCGCCGAGACCTTCGCCCGCTGCAATGCCCTTTTTGACGAGGCGGCCACGAACCCCGAAAAATACCTGGATGCAGAAGCCTGCTTCGACAGCACCTGGGACCTGGGATTTGTAAGCGATACCATGGAAGTGCTCCGCCAGAACCGCATGGGCGAAATCCTGGACAAGCGGAACGCCCAGAAGGATGTGCTGGAAGACGCCAAGGACGCCCTTAGCCAGAAGGATACTGCCAAGGCGGTGGAAATTGTCCGCGGTTACCAGGGGGCCATGTTCCTGAGGAACTACGACAAGGAAGACTGGGAAAAGATTGCCAAGCTTGAAGTTGCGGCCCCGGCCGATTCGAATGCCACGGCGGCTGATTCGAGCGCTACGACAGCAAACAACGGTGCAGCCGAAGCAAAGGCCCAGTAACCGAGTTTAATCATTTTTGACAACATATATTATATATGAAAAGAGCGTCTAATGGCGCCTTTTTTATTACACACAATGTAAAAAAAAATGCATTTATTTGCGATTTTTTGATTTTTTTTGGAGAAACCCCTTGCCGAGGTTAACTTGTATTGATATCTTTGTGCCCATGATGAACTTTGTGACATGTGCAACCCTTAACCGTCGTTGGTGGCGCGGACTCTAACATAGAGCCCGGTATTTGTCGCAAATCACCCAAGATTTTAAAGCAAAGGCTTCCGGACTCACGGAGGCCTTTCTCTTTTACCAAAATCATTGAAATCCTCCGGAAACCAAAGCCTTTGCGAAACCCTAAACCAGGAACGCAAAAGAGTTTATAAACCAGAGGATCAAAATGACCAACAAGATCAAGCACATTACAGAACAACCGGGTTACGAGCCGCGTACCGACAGCATCTACGTGGCACTGCCCGGTGAACGTTACACCCCGTTTTCGCTGGGCAAGAAGCTGGGCGCGAAGGCAATTTTCGAGTCGGCAAGTTTTTCGCATGGCCGTAGCCGCTATTCTACCTTGATGATAGATGAAGGCTTCCGTCTGCGCCAGAACGACAAGGACGTAAGCATCGTTATCGACGGTAAGGAAAGCATCTTCCTCAAGGAAGGCGAGGGCGATATTCTCGATGCCCTCACGCTGATTTCTGCCGAAAATACGGTGCCGCCTAACCAGATTCCTATTCCCTCCTCGGGTGTGGGTTACCTCGGTTACGAATTCTGCGCCCGCTGCGATACTATCCGCCTCGCTCCGCAGGTGGACGAACTCAACATTCCCGAAGCGGAATTTTTGGTGGGCCACATCTACATCGTGTTCGACCACTTTACCGAAAAACTTCACCTGTTCGCGCTGAACTACGAAGAACACCAGATTGATTTGAAGGCCGCCATCGAGAACGTAAAAGCACGTCTTGCCGACTTGGACTTCAGCTACCTCGCTCCCGAACCGCAGTATAGCAAGGGCATTACGATGACCGACCTGGAACAGTCCCGCAAGGAATACGTGGAAAAGGTCGAAGCCTTGCAGAAGCATATTGTCGCAGGCAACATCGTGCAAGCCGTGCCCTCCCGTCGCATCCAGTTTGCAAGCGACATCGCGGCGCTGGATATTTACCGCCGTCTCCGCACGGTGAACCCGTCTCCGTACATGTTCTTCCTGGATTACGGTACGCACCAGTTTATCGGTGCCTCGCCCGAAAGCCTCGTGCGTGTGCGTGAAGGCATTGCGACGATTCACCCGATTGCGGGTACCCGCCGCCGCGGCAAGGACGATGCCGAAGATGAAGCCCTGATGAAGAACTTGAAGGGAGACCCGAAGGAACGCGCCGAACACCTAATGCTCGTGGATTTGGCCCGTAATGACCTCGGCCGCGTCTGCGAAGCCGGTACGGTGGAAACGACCAAGTACATGGAATGCGAAAAGTTCAGCCACGTGATTCACCTGGTGTCTGACGTGCAGGGCAAGGTTTCCAAGACCAAGAAGGCGATTGAAGTGCTGCGCTCCAGCTTCCCGGCCGGTACGGTGAGCGGTGCCCCGAAAATCAGCGCTATCGAAATCCTTTCGGGCCTCGAAAAGGTCAAGCGTCGCTTCTATGCGGGTGCGGTAGGTTACATGGAATCCGACGGCGATTTAGATTTTTGCATCGCCATCCGTTGCTGCCTCAAGCAGGGCAAGACCATCAGCCTGCAGGCCGGTGGCGGCATTGTCGCGGCCTCTAACGCCGACCGCGAATTCGAAGAAACGAATGAAAAGCTCGGAGCAATCAGAGCTGTACTGGAGGGGGAGAAATAGACAAAAATAGTCATGAGTCATCAGTTATGAGTTATCAGTATATAGTTTGGCGCCAAAGGCGCGATTATTAAAACTCAAAACTCAAAGACGCGTAGCGTGACTCACAACCCACAACTCACCCCACCAATCACTAACCACAGAGTTTAACTATGATCATCATCATCGACAACTACGACTCTTTTACTTACAACGTCTACCAGGCGCTTGCCAAAATCACTAACGAAGAAATCCGCGTGCTCCGTAGCCGCGAATGCACCATCGCCGACATCGAAAAGCTCTCCCCGAGCCGCCTCATCGTGAGCCCGGGACCGGGCCGCCCCGAAGATGCCGGCATCTCCGTGGAAGCCATCAAGCACTTTGCGGGCAAGCTCCCGATTCTCGGTGTGTGCCTCGGCCATCAGGCTATCGGTTACGCTTTCGGCGCGAAGATTGTGCAGGCCAAGTTCATCAAGCACGGCATCGCCGAAGAAATCGACCTGGACGGCAAGGGACTCTTCCGCACCATCGGCAAGAAGAACATCTTCACGCGTTACCACAGCCTGGTCGTTGACGAAGCGACGCTCTCTCCGGACTTCGAAGTGACCGCCCGCGCTACCGACGGCGACATCATGGGCATTCGCCACAAGACACTCCCCATTGAAGGCGTGCAGTTCCACCCGGAATCTATTGCCAGCGGCCGTGCCGACGAATTCTTCAAGGCGTTCCTCAACTACCGTCGCGAACCGCTTGACGTGCGTGGAATCTTGAACACGCTTACCGAAGGCAAGGACTTGAGCCGCGAAACCGCCGAAATGTTCATGGAAGACTTGACCGACGGCATCATGGACGAACGCCAGATGGCCGCAATCCTTACCGCACTTTCCAGCAAGGGCCCTGTTGCCGACGAAATCGCCGGTTGCGCAAAGGTACTCAGCAGCAAGAAGCGCAAGTTCCCCTACAGCGGTGATGAACTCACCGACATCGTGGGTACCGGTGGCGACGGCAAGGGCAGCTTCAACGTGAGTTCGCTTTCCGGCCTGATTGCCGCCAGCTGTGGCGCGAAGATTGCAAAGCATGGCAACCGCGCGGTTTCTAGCAAGTCCGGTGCCGCCGACTTCTACACGGCTGCAGGCTTCAAGCTGGACATGGCTCCCGAAAAGGCAGCTTCCGTCATCGACAAGACGAACTTCGTGTTCCTGATGGCGCCTGTTTACCACAGTGCCATGCGCTTTGCCGGCCCGGTTCGCGGCGTTCTCGGCGTAAAGACCATCATGAATCTGCTCGGCCCCCTCACGAACCCGGCCGAAGCCAAGTACCTGATGCTCGGCGTCTATAGCACGACCGTGCTGGAGCCGTTCACCAAGGCGGCAAAGGCCCTCGGCGCGAAGCGCGTGATGGTCGCCATCAGTGATGACGGCTACGACGAAATTTCGCCCTGCGTGCCGACGACCATCGCCGAAATCCTGGAAGATGGCGAGTACAAGACTTACCGCATCGACCCCAAGGACTTCGGCATCCCCTCCGTGGATCCCGAAGACCTCGCCGGCGGTACGGGCGTCGACAACTTCAATCTCGCTCTCGACGTGCTGAACGGCAAGGGCCGCCCGGGCATCAAGTACGCCTGCGCGCTGAACGCCGGTGCCGCCCTCTACATCAGCAAGAAGGCTGCAACCATCAAGGAAGGCTTCGACATGGCCATGAAGGCGATGGAAGACGGCTCGGTGCTGAAGAAAATCGAGGAAGTGAAGGTCGAAACGAATAGCTAAAAGAACAATAATGGATGTCATGCCCGCGCAGGCGGGCATCTCCTTTCATTTTGAAGTACAAAAACATGAGCGAAGATATTCTTGCGAAGATAGTGCGGATGCGCAAGGCCGACATCGAACGGCTTGGGCTTAACTTTGGCATCGACATTCCGGAAAAGCGACGCGTAGGCCATACGGAATTCCTCGGGAACGCCGGTGCGATTCTTGAGGTCAAGCGCGCATCGCCATCGAAGGGCGATATCGCTCCGGACTTGGACCCGGTTGGGCTCGCGACAACATACGCCGAGGCCCACGCCCAGGCGGTTTCGGTGCTGACCGAAGGCAATTTCTTTAAAGGCTCGCTCCGCGACTTGATTGCGGTAGCCGACCTGATGGAAAAGCGCCGGCAGCAAGGCTTGCATGCATGCGCCGTGCTCCGCAAGGATTTCTTGCTGTACGAAGACGAAATCGACATCGCGTACCGTTGCGGCGCCGATGCCGTGCTGCTGATTGCACGCATCCTGGATGACGATCAACTCGTGAAAATGGCGAAACGAGCGCAGTCTTTCGATATGCAGGCCTTTGTGGAAGTCCGCGAAAAGGACGATTTCCGCAAGCTTTCTGTTGTCACGAGCGCACTCGGGGACGATGCCGCAAAAACCATTGTCGCAGGTGTGAATTCCCGCGACCTGGCTACATTCCACACCGACCCGCTGATTCCCGCGTCAGTGCGTAGCAAGCTTCCTGCGAAGGCTGTCTTTGAGTCCGGCATTTTGAGTGCTGGCGACGCTGCCTATGCCCGCAGTCTCGGATTTACGGGAATCCTCGTAGGCGAAGCTGTGGCCAAGAATCCGCCACTTGCTAAAGAAGTTGTGGCCGCGTTCGAAAGCGGGCGCGAAAATGCCCGCGGTAAGTTCTGGAAGAAATTTGCCGAACGCAGGGATGCCAAAAGGTTTTCCGCAAAGTTCCCTGAGCTTGCCGAAGGGAGCGTGCGGCCTCATCCGCTCATTAAAATCTGCGGCATCACCCGTGTCGAAGACGGCCTATTAGCTGCCGAACTGGGCGCCGACATGCTGGGATTCGTGTTCAGCAACACCAAACGCTTGACTACCGACGAATTCGTGCGCAGTTTCGCCGCGAAAACTCGCTCTAATTTGTCATTCCCGCGCAGGCGGGAATCTCCGCTCCTCGTCGGCGTCATCACCGATCCGGAATCAGAAGAAGGCAAGACAGCCATCAAGCTCGCCCGTGAAGGTGTTCTCGATGCCGTCCAGTTCCACGGAATTGAACCATCAGCTGCCGACACCGGCCTCGCCCACTACTGCGCTGCCCGCGTAGGCACTCCCGAAGATTTCCAGACCGTCGCCAACCTCCGCACCCACGGCGAACCACGCATTCTCCTAGACGCGAAAGTCGAAGGCATTCCCGGTGGAACGGGCAAGACCATCCCCGAATCGCTCCTTCGGGAAAAAGCAGGCGACATTCCGCTCTGGCTTGCAGGCGGCATCACCCCCGAAAATGTCGGCACAATTTGCGAAAAGTTCAAGCCCGAACTCATTGATGTTTCCAGCGGTGTCGAAGACGCTCCGGGCGTAAAGAACAGCGATAAAATGCGGGAGTTGTTCGCAGCGATTACTTATAATTGACCGTCACGGTCCACTCCAATTCGCAATCTGTAGCATAACCGTCATTCTGCTTTACAGGTGTATTGACCTTGTTCCCCGCATCACTTATGATATAACAGTAGCCAGAAGACTTGAAAACATCTGACTGAATACTGTTGTGTTCATATACCTGGGGACATATTTGCACTGAATTGGCTCCACCGGAGAAATTCTTTGTGAAATACTGATGCCCAGTCCACTTGCCTATATCGTCATCAAGCTTAAACACATCCGTTTTTAGAGAATCTTTCAACTCATCATCAGAATACGTCTTGATAATAAATGAAATCCACGGGTCACCGTCACTATAATCTCCCTTATGCTTATTTTGATTCTCCCAATTATCAGAAACCTGTTTAAACAATGTTAAATCAATTTCCACGAAGAATTCCTTATACAGGAAAGCCTCTTCTTCGTTTCCATAAGCGGACTCCGTTGCAGAACTATAACGTGTTGTCTGGTCAATGACAGAACTGCTAGATTTTGCGTCAGAATCCCTTGAATCACGACCATTGTCAGCCGACTCATTCATCCAATCATAACAACCTTCCGTATCAGAACCAAGGTCCGCAGCAACCCGGGCACTATATCCCGAACACACATTCGAACACACATAATAAGCATCTTCACTTTCAACAAAAATTCTCTCACCATTATTGGCAGAGCCACATGTCCCAAGTTCATAAAGAGAGCTTACATTATCCCGTTTATCTTCTTGGTCACCCGCACTACTACCATCATCGCTGCAAGCAGCAAATAACAGAGGAATGCTCAATATAGCGGTATACTTGATTATCCTTTTCATGTTTTTCCTCCTATGGAATATCGTTGGGTACGATTCCGTACTCGCGGACCGCTTCAATGTCAATCAGTTCCGCATCACCGGATTCAAAATTTCCCGCATCAAGCTGCTCATTGAACTTTTCAATGCCCGAACTGTTGGCATAGGCAAATGTCGAAGTTCCACCAATCAGCGTTGTCTCCACAAAATCCAACGTATTACTATTCTTGTCAGTGCGCCACCCTACAAAAGCGTGTTCAGGGATATTGACAATGAATACCTGCATTCCCAGTGCTTCCAAGATGGAGGCGAACAAAACAGCAGTTTCAATGCACAGACCATCGCGGCTTCGGAGAGCCTCGATGGGGTAGTTTATTTTTTGTCCTGTACTTCCTGCACCGTTGTTCTGGAGATAAGTGATTTTTCTTGCCTGCAAGACTTCGTAGACTGCCTTGACGACGCGCTTGGAACTCTCGACAACTGTTTCGTCGTCGCTGTATTTCTGGTAAACCTTTACGGAGCCTTCCGGAAGTTTCTTCTTCAGGTCGTTCAGGATGTTCGGAATGGAATCCATGTTGGGAGTGACCCAAACTCCATACCACCAGTTTCTGTTTTTCACACCTTGTAGTTCACAGCCATTGACCTGCACGGGGTAGAGTGTGGTCGGCTCGGATGCGGAATAGAACAGGATTTCATGGTCGTTTTCCAGTGCGTAGGCACGAACCTGGATATTGACCTTTTCGGGAGCGGTAAGTTTGACAGCTTTAGTCATGTCAAAGATTAAAGGCGGAGCGAATACATCCGTTGTGTCGGGATTCACAATGCCAGAAACACTTCCCGTATCCGTCCAGTCAGTGATCCAGGCCTTAACCATGATTTTTTTCCAGCTGCAAGGCTCAGTGTCAAAAATGGATATGACTGAAGGACATGCATTGCGGACTATTACGGATACAGGCACCGGATAGATATCGCCATTACTATTCACATAATCCTTGTACATCAGCGGGTACTGGTTTGCAAAGGCAAGATTAATCTCTTCTTTGACGGTCCATTTGTAGGCATCTAGCTGCTTTATGATGCTTTGGCTGTAAATGTCATAATAGACAGAATCGTAAAGAGCCGCGTAGAGTGAATCGTAATCCGCCTGCTTGAGGCTATCAACCAGCGCTTGCCTGGTGGAATCCATCCATGCCGTACCGAAAGCATTGTCAAAGAGAATTTTATAGACGGTATCCACATACGGTTTCGCGTACAGGGTATCCCAAAGGGACTCCGTCACCTCGGCCCTGATGGCCGTTGCGAGAGAATCCACGTCTACTGGATCTGCATCACGGCCATCGGCCCCGTTCTCTCCTGAACAGGACGCGAGCAATAGCCCCAGGGACAAAATACCTCCCACGACAAGCCCAAAACCATTCCATCTCATAAAGCCTCCGTTTGTTGAAAATTCAACAGCGGAGTCCGTCTTGTTCAAGGCACTTTCGCCACAACAAAAAAAGGTGTGGAACCGCAAGTGCCCTAAACAGCTGAGGTAACGACCAAGTAACCCAATCGTCTGACAGGCACAAACGACCCACACCACAGGGTGCGAGCAATCGGCCTTATTCCTAGACGATGAAATATTGGTCGTTTTCCAGCTGTCTGAATAAGAACGAACTCTAAACTATGTCGTCATAAATATAAGCAAAAAACGGCAAAAAAGAGCAATATTTTCGACAAATGGGACTCAACAGACCCAAAATTGCGGTTTTTTGGCAAAAAAATTTACAAAAACTGCGTCACAACCCATTGACAGACAACGAATTAGTATATATATTGAAGTCATTAAGATGAATTTGGCAATCCGCTTTGACGCTAGCGCCGCTATCGACGAGGTTCTCAAAGAAGGGATTTAGGTATTGCCATTTTCATCCAGTGTTTAAAAAGGCGCTCGGTGTTCCCGACGCCTTATTTTTTGTGTTATTTTGTGAGGAATCCCTTGCCAATGGGGTCATGACTTCCTAAATTTTAGCACATGAAGATGAATGCAGTAATCCGTTTCAACCGTTGGTGGTGGGGCTCTACGAAATAGAGTCCGGTTTGCTGTTTTCATCAAGTGTTTTGTAAAAGGCTTTCGGACTCCCGAAGGCCTTTTTTGTTTAACCCTTAACCAGAAAAAAGTAATGAGTTATGAGTTGTCAGTTGTGAGTTCTTATAGTCGCGCCTTTGGCGCCAAATTATATACTGACGACTGAAAACAGACCATCACACATTAAATCCTAACCACTAACCACTGTTTACTAACCACTATGATCACCTCTGACAACGGTTTCTTTGACAAGTTCGGCGGCAAGTATGTTGCCGAAATCATCCGCCGCCCGCTGGACGACCTGGAAGCGGCGTTCAACAAGTACATCCACGATCCGGAATTCCTCGAGGAGTTGCACGTTATCCAGCGCGACTACATTGGCCGCGAGACTCCGCTGTACTTTGCCCCGACGGCGACCGAACTCTTGGGTGGTGCGCAGATTTACATCAAGCTCGAAGGCCTCGCCAACACGGGCGCACACAAGATCAACAACGCCATCGGTCAGTGCTTGCTCGCAAAGAAGATGGGCAAGACCCGCATTATCGCGGAGACGGGTGCCGGCCAGCACGGGCTCGCTACCGCAGCGGCCTGCGCAAAACTTGGCCTTGAATGCGTCGTATATATGGGTGAAGTGGACGTCCGCCGTCAGCAGCCCAACGTAGCCACCATGGAAATGTACGGTGCCAAGGTTGTGCCGGTCACGAGCGGTAGCCGCACCCTGAAAGATGCCGTAAACGAAGCCATGCGGGACTGGGCCACGAATTTCAAGAACACCCACTACGTGCTGGGTTCCGCCCTGGGACCTGCGCCCTTCCCGGATATCGTTCGCACGTTCCAGTCCATCATCGGCGAAGAGGTTAAGCGCCAGGCTGCAGAACGCCACATCGACATCGCGGCGGTTGTGGCCTGCGTGGGTGGCGGTAGCAATTCCATCGGCGTGTTCACCCCGTTTATCGAAGACAAGAATGTGCGCCTGATCGGTGCAGAAGCCGGCGGTATCGGGCCGAATGTGGGCGAAAACGCAGCCCGCATGACAGGCAACGCCAGCCGCGAAGGAATCGTGCAGGGCTACAAGAGCCGTTTCCTCATTGACGAAGACGGTCAGTCCATGCCGACCCGCTCCATTTCGGCAGGTCTTGACTACATGGGAATCGGCCCACAGCTTGCCGCCCTCGGCGAATCCGGCCGCGTGGAATTCACCGCCATCCTCGACAAGGAAGCTCTGGAAGCGGTGAAGTTCTTCGCCCGCAACGAAGGCATTCTCTTTGCCCTCGAAAGCGCCCACGCGGGTGCTGCCGCCATGAAGATTGCGAAGGAACTCCCGAAAGACAAGGCGCTGGTCATCAACATGAGTGGCCGCGGCGACAAGGACATCTTTATCACGAGCCCGGTGTTCCGCCCCGAAAAGTGGAAGGAATTTTTGAAAGCCGAACTCAAGCGCCTCGACAACAACGAGGACATCCATGATGCGGAGATAATGAACAAATAAAAGGAGATGCCCGCCTTCGCGGGCATGACAAAACGGGATTATAACTATGAACTTAATGTCTCATCTCATTGCCGGGTTTCCGGACGCAGAAACTTCTATCGCCATCGCCGACGCTCTTGTGAAGGGTGGCGCCAACATCCTTGAAATCCAGCTGGCCTTCAGTGACCCCAGCGCCGACGGTCCGGCGATTCAGACGGCATCGACCATTGCGCTGGAAAAGGGCTACTCCACCAAGCAGGGACTTGCCATCGTGAAGCAGATTCACGAACGCCATCCCGAGACGCCTATCTACATCATGACCTACGGCTCCCTGGCCTTTACGCCAGGCGTCGAGAACTTCGTGAAGATGTGCAAGGACGCCGGCGTTTCCGCCTGCATCATTCCGGACTTGCCGTTTGACGGAGACGAAGGCTTGACCGAGGCTTGCAAGAAGCACGGTCTTGAAAACATCCCGGTGGCCGCTCCCTCCATGACGAAGGAACGTCTCGAAACGATGGCTTCAAAGGGCTTCAAGTACATCTACGCCGCACTCCGTGCGGGCACGACCGGCAGCGAGACGACCATTGACCAGGCGACCCTGGACTTTATTGACACCGTCGGTAAGGGTGGCGCCAAGGTGCTGGGCGGATTCGGCATCCGCAATGGCGAACAGTCCAGAGTGCTCTCCAAGCATGTGTATGCCGTGGTGGCAGGTTCCGTTTTCGTGAACATCGTGCTCTCTAACGAAGATTCCGATGAAGGTCGCAAGAAGGCCATCGCCGAAATCGAGGCGAAGGCTAAAGAGATTTCGGGATCTTGATACGCCGAAATGATAGCGGATCCTCGCCTTCGCGAGGATGACGAGAATTATCGCGAGGATGACGAGAAATACCGCGGGGTCTTAGGGGCAGGGCCCCTAGGCGTGGGGGTAGGCAAAGACTTGCCTTAGATCCTTCGACGGAGTTTACCCTGAGCTTGTCGAAGGGCTCAGGATGACACCTAGGCAAGGCTTTGATGAGGGGGATTCTTCCCCCTTTTTAATATGGACTATTCCTTGTCTTTCTTGGAGTGGCAAGCGCACTCGCCGCCTTCGCAGGGGCAGTGGTAGCAGTCGCCGGTTTCGGCGTAGTCCTTGCCGGTCCAGCAGAAGGTGCAGAGCTGTTCGGCCGGGAGCCCGATGGCGTGTATCAGGTCGTCGATACGCTGGAACGCAAGGGTCGTGAGGTTCAGCTTCTGGCGGATGTATTCCACCATGCCCTTGTAGGCATCGCTATCGGGGTCGGTGTACTTTTCCAAGTCCGGATTTTCGCCTTCCTGGTCGCGAATATAGCGGCGGGTAATCAGGTCGTACTCGTTCTTGCTGCGGGAGAAGTTGATGAACTTGCAGGGGAACACGAGAGGCGGGCAGGCGATACGCATGTGGGTTTCTTTACAGCCCAAGGAGTAGAGCTTTTGGGCCTGCTTGCCGAGCTGGGTGCCACGGACGATGGAGTCGTCGCAGAACACCAGGCGGCGGTCCTTGATGAGCCCCGGAATGGGGATGAGTTTCATGGAAGCCACGCGCTCGCGCTGTTTCTGGTCTTGGGGCATGAAGGAGCGGGCCCAGGTAGGCGTGTACTTAACGAAGGGGCGGGCGAACTTGATGCCGGCCTCGTGGGCGTAGCCCAGGGCGTGGGAGGTTCCGGAGTCGGGGATTCCGCAGGCGGCGTCGGCTTCGGTGGGAGTGCGCTTTGCAAGGGCGGAACCGCAGCGGTAGCGGGTCATTTCCACGTTGCGCCCTTCGTAGCAGGAGGCAGGGTAACCGTAATAGACCCAGAGGAAAGAGCAGATGGCCATCTTGTCGCCGGGCTTGACCAGCGTGGTGTCGCCATCGGGAGTGAGTTCCACGACTTCGCCCGGGCCCAGGTCGCGGACGTGCTCGTAGCCCAAGTTCTGGAGGGCGCAGCTCTCTTGCAGGGCAATCATGGCGCCGTCTTTTTTGCCCAGCACGATAGGCGTGCGGCCCCATCTGTCGCGGCTGGCGTAGAACTTGCCTTTTTCGTCCATCAAAAGAATGGAGCAGCTGCCCTTGACTTTTTCGTGGACATACTTGAGGCCATCGACGATGGAATCCTGAGTAGCAATGAGGGCGGACACCACCTCGGTGGGCCCCACCATTCCACTGGTGGTGGAATACTGGAGCTGCATGCAGTTGTTCTTGAAAAGCTCGTTCTTGATTTCTTCGATATTCGTAATCAAGCCCACTGTCACGATGGCGAACGTACCGAGCTTGGAGGTCATGACCAGCGGCTGCGGGTCTGTATCCGAAATAACGCCAATGCCCATGTTGCCCGAGAAGGTGGCCAGGTCGTGCTCGAACTTGCTGCGGAAGGGAGTGTTCTGGATGTTGTGGATGGAGCGGTGGAAAGTTCCGTTGGATTTCAGCACCGCCATGCCGCCGCGATGCGTTCCGAGATGTGAATGGTAGTCGGTCCCGAAAAAGAGGTCGCTGACGCAATCTTCTTTAGAAACCACTCCGCAAAAGCCACCCATGTTGGACTCCTTGTCGTAAAAAAAGGGATTTTGTGCGGAAAAAATTAGAAAAAATGTCCAACCCAAAGGGACTTTCCTTTAAAAGCACTGTTTACTATCTTTGTGACTGGAGATTCTTTTACAAGGAGCGGAAAATGAAGAAACTCGTCCAGTTTTTTGCTATCGGCTTGATACTCATGGCGATAACGGCCTGCTCCCCCACTCTCCATTCTATGGGTGCGGCCTCCATGCCCGCTCCCGTGACCCACAGGGCCACCTCGGATAGCGCCGTTACCGAATTCGAAGTGGCGGCCTCCGGATTCTGGGCCCACAACGGCGACGCGGACAACATCAAGCAGATGAACGGCGGCGGCGGTAACGTGAGCGCCACCTACCGACTGGGCAAAATCTTTTTCATGAGCGCCGCAGTGGGTGGTTTCGGTGGCTCCCTCAAGTTCAGCTGCGATGAAGACGCCGACTGTAACGACATAGTCACCTTTACTAACGAAGAGAAGACAAAAACCTACAGCATCAACGGGTCTGACAACTACAACGACTGGCTGAAAACCAGCGAAGGCAAAAAGTCCTACAGTTTCAGTAACATACAGGAACGCTTCTTGTTAGGCATCGATGCCAACCTGGGCAAGTACGTTATTCTGGGCGTGGCCGGCGGTATCCAGGCCTACCAGGGAGGCTCCGACTACGACGAAATCCGCGAAGAACTGGGCGACCTGGGCTACATCGACAACTCCGACGCGAAAAACGGGATAGCTCCCACATCAGCCTGGTGGATTGGCATGCGTTTCGGCAAGAACGGAAAGTTCGGGAACTTCACCATCGAATTCGACGATGTGTACAAGGGCACTATCGGCGACTGGGTCGGCGCCCGCAAGTACACCTACGCCCACCCCACCGGATTTTTCCTGGGGGTGACCGAAGGCGACCTGATTTCTTTGGGCGTGTTCGCGGGTAAGCAGTTCGTGTTCTAGGAATTGCTCGGAAAGTTCAATGTAAGCGTGTCTTTGGGGCGCGTTTTTTTGTAAATTATCCGACAGTTACCGGTTCACTTTCCAGTGACCACCCTTGTCAGGGCCTATCCGACGGATAAGCCCTTTTTGTTGCAGTTTCTTTATGTTCTCTTTCGTTTTTCTAAGCGAAATTCCTAGAATTTTTGCAAGACCAATTGCCGTAACAAAGGGATTTTTCTCCATTTCTCTTATTATTATAGCCTGATTTTCAGTGACCTTTTCAGTGACCTTTTCAGTGACCTTTTCAGGCCGTTTATCAGAAGCATCCAATTGAGGAATTTTGAATTCCAGCATTACATCGCAAGGATGCACCGTATATTCCGTCTTTACGCCATAATCGGCACAAAGCTTGCACATATTCTCGATTCCACGTCCCCAGGCTTCCACATAGCCAGCCCTAAAGAACGCATTCGCAATCTTAGGGTTGTATTGTTCTGAACGGTGTCGCTGCATAAGCGTTTCAGCTGTCCAATTTGCAGGAAAAACACAATCATTGCTGATTAGTACGAGATCTTCATGTATTCGTATTTGGATTTGCACCCCAGAATCGTAATTAGAATGCATCAACGCATTGAATACGGCTTCGCGCATGGCATCCTTAGGAATCGGATAACGCTCCACACGAATCAAGCCATCATAACTGATACGAGCCTTAAAATACTTGAGATATATGAGTTCAACAACCCTGTCTGCCTGAATAAATAACGACCCGTAAATTTCATCCTGATATTGCAAATCAGGACCATCACCAAAGAAACCTATTTTCACATAAGCACCGCCAAACCATCTTTCCGGTTTGCGATGAAAAAGCAGAACCGCAGCCCGAGTCAATTTTCCATTCTCGGTCAAATTCAAATTGTCGAGCAGTTCTTCATTCGTCATCGCCAAATCCTGCGCAGTCATTCTGCCGGATTTCTTTGCCTCACGACGAAAAATGTCGAAGCTTTCCTTGTCCAAATCCCTAAATTCAACACCATCAACAGGCATAGCATCCCATTTTGTCCGGGTCCTGTCCAACAAAAAATGCGTAAGAGCAGGCCCCTGCAAAAGCTGCTTTGTACTTCCGCTTCTATAGTGATATTCTCCCCTGTAATTTATGGGTTCAGAACTGGCAGGAACCGATATTTCAATGTATTCCTTTGAATCTGCAGAAAGCAAATTCACATCAACAAGCATGCCTAACGATTCCCTAATCTTGTTCGGGATATCTTCCATGAGCCTTTTGGCGTTCAGCACACCGCATACTTGTCCATCGTCGCTGACGCCGATATACAACTTGCCGCCCTGCGCATTGGCAAAGCCGCAAATCCACTTGAGATATTCATCCCTCCACGACGACTTGTATTCGATATTTTGACTTTCTGGCATTTTGCACCTCTCTTTTTGATGTTAGAGGCGTTTTCGCAGAAACCGAAAGCTGATTAAAACGAAAACGCACCTCGCCATTTGTAAAGCGAGATGCGTCGGGCATTAATGTACCTAATATCCCTAATATTGGCAAGGGGTGTAAGGAAATTTTACAAAGGGAAGGAATTTATCGCAACATTCATTTTCTATTCTATAACACCACGATATGCCGACAAGAGAGAATGAACTTCATCATCAGTCGTATACCGACCATAAAGCAGTGCTTTTATTTCTGACTCCTTGGCTTTAAAGCCCGCGTCTTTCAATCCGGCCGCCAAACGATCAAGCATAGCCTTATCTATTTCGTACCAGTATTTATTATTCTTTTCAATCTTCCAAAGTTTTTCTTCTTCTGTACCATTAATTTTCACCAACTTTGCTTTATAAAAAATTCCTAGGACTCGATTAATAATTCCACTAGTCGTTCCAATCATATTCTTTGATGTAATTTCCTGCACAAGAGCCTGCTTGCTCTTTGATTTCTGCGCGGTTTTATCACAAACCAACTTAAATATTTTACGTAAAGTCGCCTTCGGAAAAACATCCCACCCTTTCTTCTTCAAAATTTTCGCCAAAGTCATTTGTGCATCTTCTTGCACATTCACTTTCTTCTTGACTAGTGACACAACAAGAGTCCCATTCCCGTCATCTTTTATTTCCGCAAAATCAGTAGCATTTACAAAATCCTTGAATGTTTTAAATCCAAGTCGTTTTTCACTGAAAGCGTTGTCCCGTTCCAACATTTTAGACTTAAGCGCAGACAAGTGAATAGAGCCGTCTTCTTCTTGCAAAATAGATTGAAGAATGTCTATAAAATCAATTTTTTCCGAAACGAGCATACTATTACGTTCGGTTTCGTCAGCATTTTCCTCATCGGCATTATCCGTGTAGATATACCTTGAGCAAGAATTCTTAACACATTCGCTGAGCGGGGATTTCGGACCAACACCTATCACGTCCTTTCCTTGTTCACGTAGTTTACGGAATAACGGAGAAAAATCAGAATCACCAGTTGCAAGCACAATCCACTGGGCCTGCGATTCAATCGCCACTTCCATGGTATCAACAGTCATTTTAATATCTGTAGAATTTTTCCCACTGACAGGATGGAATGTATGTATCAGTTCAAACCCATTTTCATTCAGCACAGACTGCAACGGGGCCAACTGCGTAGTAGACCACTTGCCATACGCCTTGCGTACGACTACTTGTCCCAGGGAACGCAGTTCTTCCATCAGGGTTTCAACACCGCCGTTCTTTACCCAAGAGGTCAAGTTTTCCGCATCAATGAAAATTGCAACGTGATTAGACATTCACTTTACCTATTTTTTTACAGGATTCCTTTTTTAAATCTACAAAAAGAATGGGGTTTTAGGGGCGGAGCCCCACCTTGGTGGCCATGCGCACTAAGCACTTCCCCAAAGAGGATAACTCTACTATGGCAACAAGTTGCCAAGTATCGTATAAAAGCGCTAAGTGCTGTCCGCCCTAGGCGAAGGGGTAGCGGAAGACGAAGGGAGATCCCCGCCTTCGCGGGGATGACTTTCGGCTGGAGCGAGGGGAAGGCCTTCCCCTTTTTAATAAAAAAACAAGGGAGATTCCCACCATGGTGGCCATGCGCACTAAAAGCAAAGCTTTAAGTGCTGTCCGCCCGGTCAAGCCGGGAATGACAATAGGGGCATTTTACTAAATTTGTGCCCACTATGGAAACTCGTTACAATTCTAAAGATGTGGAAGCCCGATGGCATAAGACCTGGGCTGAGAATAACAGTTTTGCACCCAGCGGAAAGGGCGAACCGTTCTCGGTCGTGATTCCGCCCCCGAACGTTACCGGCGCGCTCCATCTGGGACACGCGCTCAACGATACGCTCCAAGATATTTTGGTACGCTACCGCCGTAAGACGGGCCGCGACACGCTGTGGATTCCGGGTACGGACCACGCGGGCATCGCCACGCAGGCCGTGGTCGAAAAGCGCCTTTTCCAGGACGAACACAAGACCCGCCACGACATTGGCCGCGATGCGCTGGTGGAACGCATCTGGAAGTGGAAGGACGAATACGAAGCCCGCATCACGAAGCAGCTCAAGAGCCTGGGCGTCAGCTGCGACTGGAGCCGTCAGCGCTTCACGCTGGACCCGGTCTGCGCAAAGGCCGTGCGCCACGCCTTCTTCAACCTGTTCAAGAAGGGCCTCATCTACCGCGGCAAGCGCCTGGTGAACTGGGATACCAAGCTCCAGACCGCCGTCGCCGACGACGAAATCTACTACGAACACGTGAAGGGCCACTTCTGGACGTTCAAGTACCCCCTGGCCGACGGTTCGGGATTTATCCCCGTTTCGACCACCCGTCCGGAAACCATCATGGGCGATACCGCCCTCGCCGTGCACCCCAACGACGAACGCTACGCGCAGTTCATCGGCAAGATGCTCAAGGTGCCCTTCGTTGACCGCGAAATTCCGGTGATTGCCGATGCTATCTTGGTGGACAAGGACTTCGGTACGGGTTCCGTGAAGGTGACGCCCGCACATGACCCGAACGACTATGCGACGGGTCTTCGCCACAAGCTCCCGATGATCAACATCATGAACGATGACGGCAGCTTGAACGAAAACGCCGGCAAGTTCCAGGGCCTCAAGGGCCAGGCCGCACGCGATGCCGTGGTGGCAGGGCTTGAAGAACTCGGACTCCTCATCAAGGTGGAAGACCACGAAATGGACGTGGGTCACTCCGACCGTTCCAAGACTGTGATCGAGCCGTACCTCAGCGACCAGTGGTTCGTGAAGATGGACGTGCTCGCCGAAAACGCGATGAACGCAGTGAAGTCGGGCGAAATCAAGATTATCCCCGAACGCTACGCCAACAAGTATCTGGACTGGCTTGCCGAAAAGCGCGACTGGTGCATCAGCCGCCAGCTCTGGTGGGGCCACCGCATTCCCATTTGGCACACCGACGCTAGCGAAGACGAACTGAAGGCCGCATTTGCGGGCCGCGACGACATCTACTTCTACAAGGCCGAAAACGGCGGCTACCTGGTGTGCAGCCAGGAAGAAGACCTGAAGTCTGACGCCGTGCCGGGTCACGAACTCAAGCAGGAAGAAGACGTGCTCGACACGTGGTTCTCCAGTGGACTCTGGCCGCATTCTACCATGGGCTGGCCGGGAAACACCGACACGCTCAAGCGCTACTACCCCACCAGCGTGCTCGTGACGAGCCGCGACATCATTACGCTGTGGGTCGCCCGCATGGTGCTCTTCAGCCAAGAGAACATGGGTACGGTCCCGTTCCACACGGTGTATATTCACCCGAAGATTCTGGACGGCAATGGTCAAACCATGAGCAAGTCCAAGGGCAACGGCGTGGACCCGATGGATATCGAAGAGAAATACGGCACCGACGCTCTGCGTTTTGTGATGGCAAGCCTCTGCACCGACAACCAGGACGTGCGCCTGCCGGTGAAAAAGGAAAAGCAGCCGGATGGCCGCGAAATCAACACCAGCGAAAAGTTCGAAATCGGCCGTAACTTCAGCAACAAGCTGTGGAACGCCTGCCGCTTCCTTTACCCGCAGCTCGAACAGGCCGGTGCGCTTGCTGCCGAACTCCCGATGGACAAGAGCTTGTTCGCTCTCGAAGACAAGTGGATTCTTAGCCGCCTGCAGACGACCATCAAGGACGCCACCCGCATGCTCGAAGAATACCACTTCGCCGAACTCGCCGGGTTCCTGTACCGCTTCGTGTGGGACGACGTGTGCTCCAGCTACTTGGAAATCAAGAAGTCCGTGATCAACAGCGAAACGCTCACCGCCGAGAAGAAGAACGCCATGGCCATCCTCAGCTACGTGCTGAAGAACGTGCTCGACCTGCTCCACCCGGTGATGCCGTTCATTACCGAAGAGCTCAACAGCATCCTGTTCCAGGGCAGCGAAATGGTGATCAGCCGCGCATGGCCCAAGGCCGACGAATCGCTCATTGACGCAAAGATCGAAGCCGCATTCGACCAGGCATTTGCCGTGGTGGAAAGCGTGCGTGGCGTGCGTGGCCGCTACAACGTGAGCCCCGCCACCAAGCTGAACGCCGTGGTGAGCGTCGACGACGCCGCAACGGAAGCCAGCGTGAAGGACTGCATGGCAATCATCACCGAACTTTCGGGTCTTTCTGACCTGAGCGTCGCCGTGAAGGCCGTGAAGCCGAAGTTCAGCGCCAGCGCCGTGGTACCCGGTGGCGAACTCTACATCCCGCTGGAAGGTATCCTCGACCCGGCTGCAGAAATCGCCCGCCTCGAAAAGGAAATCGAGAAGGCCAAAGCATTCGCCGCTTCGATTGAACGCAAACTCTCGAACGAAAAGTTTGTGAGCGGCGCCCCCGAAGCAGTTGTGAACGCCGAACGCACCAAGCTCGCGACGCAGCAGGACATTATTGCGAAGAATGAGGCTGCGCTGAAGGAACTGAAGTGACACAAGCCGCAAACGCGGATTGTGTCATCCTGAGCGGAGAGGCGCAAGCCTCGTAGTCAAAGGATCTAAAAAGCATTAAGAGGTGTTCTTAGAACACCTCTTTTTTTTGTCAACCTATTTTCCGAATAAATCCGAATGTGAGCCAGTCGCTGTCGCCGAAAGAATCAATTCATCATTAAATATCTGATACATCAAAAGCCAATCCGGCTCAATATGACATTCTCTAAAATCGGACAAAGTTCCAACCAACTGATGATCTCGATTGTTAGGCGGAAGTGGTTCACCTTTCGACAACTTATCCAGTACAGCGATTAATTTGTTTAAGTCTTTACCACGTTTTTTCATGACCTTGACATCATGCTTCATGCGGCTAGTGTACTTAATCTGGAACAAAGGCTATTCCTCCAGCATAGAGGCAACAGCATCTGCAGCCGTGGCATAAGGGCCATGGAGATTCTTGCGACTACGTGTATCTTCAATAGCCTTTTCCAAGGATAAGTCCTCGGGTGCATGACGGACTTCAAAAGGAATCCCTTTATGCTCAATGGCAAAAGTCAAGAATATGCGGATAGCCGTAGATGTATCCATACCGAGAGACTGGAACAAGTCGTCCGACTTCTTTTTCAGGTCATCATCGACCCTCATTTGCAGCGTAGCCATAGTCAAGCTCCTTTTTCCGTAAATATACATTATTCATAAGCACAAGTCAATAAAATTGTATAAAAACGTATTGACAAATCATTACACTTTCTATCAAGACGATCCTTTTTCTGACCATCACTGAAAAAGGTTGACACTTTTTAGGTGATTTTACTGACCGGGTTGACAGTTTCTCTGACTTGGTTTACACCTTTTCCCCGGTATATCGATCCCGGTTGACAGTTCAACCGACTTGGTTGTCACTGCCGACTG
>JAFVTX010000055.1 GCA_017503015.1 Fibrobacter sp.
ATCATGCCGATGCCACCGAAGATGCCTACGCCGAGGTAAGCAGCCCAGTTGCCCGGAGCAGCTTGAGACTTGTTCAAGATGTACATCATCAGGAGCATGCCGTAAATCGTCTGCGCAATCGGCGCGCCCACGAAGATGAGCAGCGTAAACAGCGCGTTCTTACCCTTGAGATACGCCTTCTTCCAGGCCCCGATGGCCGCCATGCCGGCAGTCCCGCAGCCCAGCGCAGAACCCACCGCGGCAAGGCCCAGGGCCGCCACCGCGCCGAGTTTCGCGAGCGTTAAAAGTTGAGCTTGATCCATACGTGTTACCTCGCTGGATTAGAGCACCATCATGGAGAACACGAGAACGAACAGGGCCACGGTTTCCACGATACCGAGCACCATCAGGTAGTTCACCATGCCCTTGCCGGTTTCACCGAGGGCGTCGCAGGCCACGGCCGCGGACTTGCCCTGGTACCAGGCAGAAGCCATCATGCCAAGCCCGCCGAAGATACCGGCACCGAGGCAGCCGCCCCAGTTGGTAAAGCCGGATTCAGCAGCCTTGCTCAGGATGAAGTTCATGAGCAACATGCCGTAAATCGTCTGGGAAATCGGGGCACCCACGAACACCAGCAAGGTGAAGAGAGCGCTCTTGCCCTGGGCATAAGCCTTCTTCCACATGGTGATGGCGGACATACCAGCCGTTCCGCAACCAAGGGCGGAGCCCATAGCCGCAATGCCAAGCGCAGCTGCAGCACCCATTTTAGCGAGAGTAACCATTGTATTCGGTTCCATTGTTTTTTCCTCATTAAGTAGCGGGAATCATCCCTTGGTTTAATTTTTCTGCTTGGCGAAGGGCGCGAACGCAAATCCGCTCCATTCCTGGCCAAGTCCATTTGAAAATTCGAGTGTATTCAGACGTACCGCGTGGACCGCGACGCCCATGACCGCAAGCGCGATGTTCAGGCCATGCACGAAGAGCAGCAAGAAGGCTGCACCGGCAATACCGACAGCGGAGCCGAACAGCGGCGAAAGCATGTCGTTGAACGCTTCGGCAATGGCCGCACCGGACATGCCCACAGCAAACAGACGGATGTAACTGATCACGTCGGTAAAGCTGTTCACCACGTCAAGCACGAGCATCGGGATGCTGATGAAGTCCTGCTTGAGCCTCTTGGGCGGCACCGTAAAGAGCACCAGAAGCACCGCTTCCACGATGAACATCGGGATGACGAACTTCGGCATGTCGATACCGAGCACCATCTGGCAGGCCAGGAAGAACATCACCCAGCAGCCGATGAGCCAGCCCACCTGCGCCATGAACGTGGAGTCCTTGCGCTTGATGCGCACGCACACGTTCCAGATATGAGCGATACTCAGGTGGACCACGGCGATGCAGAAGCAGAACAGCTGGATATGTTGCATCTGGGAGGCACCCGCCGCCTTGGGCACGAAGCTTTCGGGCAGCAGCGTAATCGACTGGGCGAAGGCCTTGTAGGCTTCGAACTTCGCAGGGTCAGTCGGTGCGCTCGTGCGGATCCAGAGCATCGCGTTCTTCAGCGGTTCAGGCAACCAGCCGTAGTTGGTGATGTCCAGGTAATATGTCCACCCCGCAAGCGCCGGAGAAAGTCCAAGGAAGCTTGCGTTGATGACACCCCACACGATGGTGGCGATGCTCATGAGGTAGATAAAGTGGAAACCAGCAGGGTTCGCCTTCGGCATCTTTTTGCGGGCAAAAAGCGCCAAACCGAGGAAGAGCAACCCGTAAGCGGTATCCCCCACGATCATCGCAAAGAAGATGCTGAAGAAGCAAAGGAACACGCTCGACACATCCACTTCCTTGTACCCCGGCGAAATGCCGATGATGTCGTAAAGGAACTGCATGGGACGGCTGAGCTTGCTGTAGGTCAACAGCGTCGGGATATCGTCGCCGTCGGCTGGGTCATCCACCAGGAGGCCCCAGCCGTGCTCGCGGGCGGCCTTCTCGAGTTCGCCCACGCGCGGTGCGGGGCAGAAGCCCTGCACGGCGGCGACGTTCTTGTCGCCCACCATCGAGGCTTCGGCTTCGACCATGCGGTAGTCGTCACCCACTTCGAGGAGCTTGTCCTCGATAGATTCCCTGACGCCCGAAAGTTCACCCAGGCGTTTCTCGACGCGGGCAAGCGTTTCCTTGGCTTTCGCTTCCATTTCGCGGTATTCGGCAAGCGACTTCTGCGGCATCGTGAGTTCGGTGAAGTTGCCCTTCACGGCGACAGGGGCTTCTCCCCTGCTCACGACAGCCACGTACTTGCCGTTTTCATCCTGGCCGAATTCCTCGATGGAACCTTCGCCATCGAGTTCGAACGGGATTTTACCGTCATGGAGCTGGTACAGTTTGACATAGATACCCTTCGCCTGCAAGGCTGCAGCCGTTGCGGGGTTCAGGTTCTTGAACATGGAAAGTTTAGTGAGTTCCTCTTCGGCCTGTTCCTTGTCGATTTCCGCCTGCTTGCTTTCGGCAACCAGGTTCTGGATTTCTTCGATAAGGCTTGCGGCCGGAGCGGCTTCCTTCACGGGAGTCACACCCTTCGGGGCCTTCTCGGGCACCACTTCCAAGGCCTTCTGCACGCGGTTCATTTCGCCGCGGGCCTTGTTCAACTTGGCGCCTGCAGCCGCCTGCAAGGGCGTGAGGTGCAAAATTTCAAGCGTACGGAGCGCCTGGAGCGTTTCCTCAACTGCACTTGCAACCGTCAGCACCGTCACTTTCTTCATAGGAGTAATCATGCGGCGGCCTCCTTCGCGAGTGCATCCTGGGCAGCGGTACGGGCGGTGGCCTTACCCTTCGCAAGCTTGCTGCGGGCAACGCCGGACGTCTGCTGGTCGCCCAGGAAGATGTTGATGACGCGGATATTTTCCTTCGCTTCGGGAATCTTCACCTTTTCGAACAGGTTCACGCGCTGGCTCGTGGTACGCAGTTCCTTCGAGAGGAGCTCGTATTGCTTTTCGAGCACGCGGCGTTCCAGACGCAGCGAAATCAGGCCCTGAAGGCTTCTGATACCGTCGTCTAGCCACACGGGCGTGGTGAAGAAATCCGGAATGGCGATATTAAAGTCTACCCCGTCATATGTCGGAATCTTCACGCCGGCGATGTTACCTTCGCCCTGGCGCACTTCCTTCACCGACAGGTACTTTGACCATTCGATGGGTTCGGCAAACAGCGAAATCCAAGAAGCCATGCTCTTGCGGAGCTTGTCCTCCTCTTCTCGCTTTGCCATCACCCTCTCCTGGAGCGTGCGCATTTCCATCTGCAGCTGCTGCTTTTTCAACAGCAACGTCGGCAGATAGCGCTGGAAGCGCTTCAATGCGTCGCGTTCCGCCTTGAGGGCGTTTTTAGTTAACTTGACCTTCGCCATATTACCCCTTCTTGGGCCAATATTCGTTGATCATCTTGGTCGGAATACCGGTTTCTTCAGGAGCGAAGCAGTCGGCAAGGATTTCCCAGCCAAGGTCCAAGGCACGTTCCAGCGGAATGTTCACGGAGAGGTCCATCATTTCCTTTTCGAAACGCTGGCCATACTTCAACAGTTTCTGGTCCCAGTTACTCATGTTGAAGCCCATGGACTGCTTTTCCAAAGTTTCCTTGTAGCTTGCGTACAGCTGAATCATGGTGTTCATGATGGTACGGTGGTCGCTACGGGTCTTACCGTTCACCTGCTGTTTCAAGCGGCTCAAAGAACCGAACGGTTCGATACGGCCCTTACGCAGGTAGAACTGACCTTCGGTAATGTAACCGGTGTTGTCCGGAACCGGGTGGGTCACGTCGTCGCCCGGCATGGTCGTCACAGCAAGAATGGTGATAGAACCGGCGTCGGTAAAGTCCACAGCCTTTTCGTAACGGCTCGCCAACTGAGAGTAAAGGTCGCCAGGATAACCACGGTTCGACGGAATCTGTTCCATCGTAATGGCGATTTCCTTCATGGCGTCTGCAAAGTTCGTCATGTCGGTGAGGAGCACGAGCACGTTCTTGCCTTCGGTGGCGAACTTTTCAGCCACAGCGAGGGATGCATCCGGCACGAGCAAGCATTCCACGATCGGGTCGGAGGCGGTGTGCATGAACATCACCGTACGGCTCAAGGCACCGTTCTTTTCGAGGAAGTCCTTCAGGTACAGGTAGTCATCGTGCTTCAGGCCCATGCCGCCGAGGATAATCACATCCACTTCGGCCTGCAAGGCAATGCGGGCCAAGAGTTCGTTGTAGGGTTCACCGGCGATAGAGAAAATCGGGAGCTTCTGCGAAACCACGAGCGTGTTGAACACGTCGATCATCGGGATACCCGTACGCACCATCGTCTTCGGGATGATACGCTTGGCGGGGTTCACGGAAGGGCCGCCGATAGTAATGCGTTCGCCATCCACTTCGGGACCGTTGTCGCGGGGCTTGCCTGCACCGTTAAACACGCGGCCAAGCAAGGCTTCGCTGTACGGGACCTTCATCGGTTCGCCAAGGAAGCGCACTTCGGAGTCGGTGGAAATACCGCGGGCACCTGCGAACACCTGCAAGTCCACCATGTCGCCGTCAATACGGATCACGCGGGCAAGTGATGTTCCGAACGAACTTGTCACCTGGGCAAGTTCCTGGTTTGCTACACCTTCGGCGCGGAGCGTAATCACGGAACCGGCGATGCGTTCAATACGATGGTATGCCACATTATGCATTAGCGGAAACCTCCTTCACGGAAGCAAAAATACTTTGTTCAAGGTCCTTGAATTCCTGGGAATCGAACTTGACACGGTTCCAGTCCTTCGTCGACTGAGTGAGCTTGAGGAAGAACGTACGGGCGACGTCCTTTTCGCTGAACTTCATCGGGGTCTTGAGGATGGTGTAAACCTTGTCGAACACGTACTTCTGGCGTTCGGCGGAGCAGGCGGCGTCGATTTCGTTATAGGCGTCCTGCTGCAGGTAAACGGAGTCCAGGTATTCGGACTTCAGATAAATCACGAAGTCGTCAATCGAGGTACCTTCTTCACCCACCACCTTCATCATGTTGTTCACATCCACGCCGCTTGCGAGGATGTGACGGGCTTCGGCAACCTTCTTGCTGTCGATGATGCCTTCGTACTTGGACCAGGAATCCAGCGGGTGGATTGCCGGGAAGCGGCGCTGGTCGGAACGTTCACGGCTAAGGCCGAGGAATGCGCCCACCACCTTCAAGGTAGCCTGGGTCACCGGTTCTTCGAAGTTACCACCTGCAGGCGATACGGAACCGCAAATCGTCACGGAACCGGTAGAGCCGTCCTTGAGGCGAACCACGCCACCGCGTTCATAGAAGGCGGCAATCACAGATTCGAGGTAAGCCGGGAAGGCTTCTTCGCCCGGAATTTCTTCCAGACGGCCGCTCATTTCACGCAGAGCCTGTGCCCAACGGGAAGTCGAGTCAGCCAACAGGAGCACGTTCAGGCCCATCTGGCGGTAGTATTCGGCGAGAGTCACGCCCGTATAGACGGAAGCTTCACGGGCAGCCACCGGCATCGAAGACGTGTTACAAATAATCAGCGTACGTTCCATGAGGGACTTGCCGGTACGCGGGTCAATCAGTTCAGGGAATTCGCGGAGGGTTTCCACCACTTCACCTGCACGTTCACCGCAAGCGGCCAAGATCACGATATCCACGTCGGCGTAGCGGCTCATGAGCTGCTGGAGCACCGTCTTGCCGGCACCGAAGGGGCCCGGCGTACAGAACGTACCGCCCTGCATCACGGGGAAGAACGTATCGATAATGCGCTGCTGCATGGTGAGGGGCTTGCTCGGGCGCAGGCGTTCTTCGTAGGCCTTGATCGGCATCTTCACCGGCCAGGTCTGCACCATGCTCACGTCCTGGGTTTCGCCCTTGTCGTTCTTGAGCTTTGCGACAACAGTTTCTACAGTGAATTCGCCAGCGGCAGAGACCGATTCCACAGTCCACTTGCCCAGCAGGCGGAACGGCACCATGATGCGGTGCGTGAACACGCCTTCGGGCACGGTGCCCAGCGTATCGCCCGCGACCACCACATCGCCCACCTTCGCGACCGGGGTAAACGCCCACTTCTTGTCGCGGGGGAGCGCCTTCAAGTACTTACCGCGCTGCAGGAAGAAGCCGCATTCTTCGGCAAGCTTCGGGAGCGGGTTCTGCAGACCGTCAAAGACCTGGGTCAAGAGGCCGGGGCCAAGTTCTACGGACAAAAGTTCGCCGGTGAATTCCACCTCGTCACCCGTCTTTAAGCCCGTGGTGTCTTCGAACACCTGGAGTTCGGCGTAGTCACCGCGGATACGGATGACTTCGCTCTTGAGGGGGATGACTTCGGACTTGCCGTCCTTGTTTTTCTGAGTAAGCTTGGCATACGCCACTTCGTTCTGGGACACGGCGCTTTCGAACTTGACGCGAATCAGGTTACCGTTGACGCCGATGATTTTTCCGATACTAGCCATTGAAAATGGACCTCCGGTCATTCCTGTGCCGCCGCAGAGGCGTATGCAGGATCGTTTGCATTAATAACATTCAACACGGCAGCGTCGCCCGCTTGTTCGGAGAGGCGCGCCCAACGTTCACAAATCTTCAGTTTGATCGCATAAGCGTAAACATGCTTGACGGTACCCTCGCCCACTCCCGCGAGCGAGTCCACAAGCCAGAAACGGGCCTTGTCGATATCCTGCTCTTTTTCCATAGGATTCGACTTGGCAAACGCATCTTGAATCATCTTGGCAAAAGCGACATCGTAACCCGGGAAGGACTTTTCCGTAAAACGGATATCGGGCCCCCATGCGCTTGCACGGAGCCTGCCCGAAACGTTCTTCATCTGGATTTCGTGGGCCTTGTAGGCGCGCACGAACTCGTCGTCGCACTCTTCGCATTCACCGTCATCCAGAAGCGCGTCCAGAGCCGCAAGTTCCGGCTCGGACAGCACGCCGATGCAGCGGTGGCGAAAATCTTCCATACTGAGCGGGGCTGGATCGCCGAACTCAATCATCGGAAGAGATGCCATCAAGTAAGAAGGACTGCTCATCAAGTACCCGCGTTACTTCGCCTGTGCGGCAGCGTTTACCACTCTGGCAAGTTGCGGACGGAGCAGGGCCGAAAGAGCGTCGGCCATTGCAGCTTCTGTAAATTCGTGGGTGACCTTGCCGCCATCGAGCTTGATGCGGAAGCCGAACTTGACACCCTTGTCGCTTTCGACCTTGACGCCGGCGGAAAGCTGCTTCTTGAACTCGCCCATCACGAAGGAGCTGAGCTTACGGGCATCGGCGTCGGAGAAATCCACCTCGATGTCGGAGGTATAGGACTTGGCTACCGTGAGGAGCATGCTCTTGACGGTGGATTCGTCCAGGGACTTCTCCACCTCGAGGTTCAACAGGTCCATAATCATCTTTTCGAGATTCTTGCCTACCGAAAGCAAAAGGTCGCGAGCGGACTGTTCAAGAGTGCGTTCGCTACGTTCCGTGAACGCTTCGGCGTCCTTGTCGGCCTTTTCCAGACGGGCGGACGCTTCGGCCTCGGCAGCCTTCACGATATCGGCCGCCTTTTCCTTGGCCTTGGCAATGATAGCCGCCGCCTCGTTTTCTGCTTTATCGACAGCATCTTTCTGGATGCGTTCCATAAGGTATTGCAAGTCTTCTGCCATATATATCTCCAATTACATATAAACGCTAAAAATGCCCCAAAAAAGGCATTTTTGGTCTTTGCTGTTAGGAATATACAAGTAAATTTCGAAAAAAGTCCAAAAAAATGGCAAAAAAAGCGAAAAAAAATTTTTTCCTGCAAAAAACGGGGAAAAAACAGGACAAAACGGCGATAAATTGCCGTAAAAGACCGTTTGTAAATCGCTTTTTACATTATTTGACGGGGGACGCCTCCCCCTCGGCCGAGCCGCGCTCGACCTACCCCCTCCCCTAGGGGTTTTACCCCTAAAACCCCTAAGCGACCGCTCGCTCGACATCTTGGGTGACGAATTCTCCGGTAACTCGCTCGCTCCCACCTAAAGGTGGCCATGTACACTAAGGCAACGAATTGCCATGGCAATTCTAGTCGCCAAGTGTCCAAAGGTCGCAACCGCCCCAGTTTAATAACTGGGGCTTTGTTGCTCACAGAAGCGACCGCTCGCTCACACCTAAAGGTGGCCATGTACACTAAGGCAACGAATTGCCATGGCAATTCTAGTTGCCAAATGTCCAAAGTTCGCAACCACGCCTCGTTAATACGAGGCGTTTATTACTCACAGATGGGGGCTCACCGGTTTTCGAGAAGTTTCTGCACATATTGTGCATAGGCCTGCAAACTCGGATCTCTCGCACCCATCAGCAGAATCGTGTCGCCGGGCTGGGCGTATTCCACCATTTTCTTGGCGCATTCGGTGCGGTCGGCGATGTAGATGGCTTCACAGCCCTTGAGCAGGAGGTCATCGGCAAGGTCACCGGCGCTGATGTCGCGGGTGACGGTGCCGCCGGCGTAATAGATTTCGCTGAAGAACATCACGTCGTTTTCACGGTCGTCGTCAAAGTCCTTGGGGCGAAGCGTCTTGGCGATAAATTCCACAAGGTCTTTGCGCAAGAATCTCGTGGGGCCAAAGCCGTGAGGCTGGAACCAGGCGATGACGCGGCCCTCGGTAAAGTCCTGGGCGCTCCTAATGCTGGCGGCAATCTTTGCCGGATTATGCGCGAAGTCATCCACCAGAGTCACGCCGTTGAAAGTCCCTAAAATCTGGTGGCGACGGAACACGCCGGGGAATGTCGCAAGGGCGTCGGCGCAAGTATGTAGCGTTACCCCTGCGCGGAGGGCGGCAGCCGTTGCGGCCAGGGCATTTTCCATATTGTGCTTGCCCGGGAGCGGCACCACGAACTTCACGAGTTCTGCATTGTGGCGCACGCGGAACTGAATGGACGTGCCGACTGACTTGAAGTCCGTGCCCTGCACGCCTACGTAATTTTCAAAGCCAAAATCGAATTCGCGACCGGCGCTGAACTTCTTGGCCAGCGGATGCGCATCGTTTACAATCAGAATCTTGCCGTTATCGAGAATGTTGTGGCTGAACTTAAGGAAGATTTCCTGGAGTTCGCTCAATTCCTTGTGATCCTTGTCCACATTCAGAATCAGGCCGATTTCGGGTTCGTAGCGCACCAGCGTTCCATCGCTTTCGTCCGCTTCGACCACGAGCCATTCACCCTTACCGGACACGGCGTTACCGATCTTGCCTTCTTTCTGCAAGTTCACGAGGCCCGCCCCCGTCATGACCGACGGCTGGAGGCCCGCATATTGCAGAATGTGGTAAATCATGGCGGTCACGGTGGACTTTCCGCTGGTGCCCGAAACGGCGATGGTCTTCGCCTCTTTCGAAATCTTCGCGAGCATTTCGCTGCGGTGCATTACCGGGATTCCCAGTTCCTTGGCGCGCTTGAGGTCCGGATTCGAATCTTCGATGGCGGTACTCACCACCACTGCAGAGAGGCCCGCGACAACGCCCGAGCCGTCTTGCGGAAAGCACTTGACGCCACATTCTTCGAGCTGAGTCATCACAAGCGGCTTTTCTGCCGCACCGAACTGGCGGTCCGAACCGCTAATAGAAACACCCTTGCCAACCAAATACTGGGCGATGGCACTCATGCCCACGCCCGCAACACCGATAAAAAAGTAAGATTCCATGGCAAATAATGTAGAAATTAACTATTAATAAAAAATTAAGCAAGAAGATCCTTCGACTCGTTTCACTCGTTCAGGATGACACACTTACAATTTCACATTACACATTACACACTACACACCTCCTCCCCTCCCCCATTTTTTTATATTAATACCACCACAAACACCTTTACGAGGAAAAAACAAAAAATGGCAAGAGCATTGATTATCGGTTGTGGCGCTGTCGCCACGGTTGCTATCAAGAAGTGCTGCACGGCAAGCGAAGTTTTCAGCGAAATCTGCATCGCTAGCCGCCACCGCGAAAACTGCGAGAAGCTGGCACAGGAACTGCGCCCGAACACGAAGACGGTCATCACGACTGCCGCCGTGGATGCGGACAAGGCCGAAAATGTCTCTAAGCTCATCAAGGAATACAAGCCCGACCTGGTGATGAACATCGCGCTCCCGTACCAGGATCTCGCCATCATGGACGCTTGCCTCGAATGCGGCGTGAACTACATGGACACGGCGAACTACGAGCCCGAAAACATCGACGACCCCGAGTGGCGCAAGGTCTACGACAAGCGCGTGAAGGAACAGGGCTTCAGCGCCTACTTCGACTACAGCTGGCAGTGGGCTTACAAGGAAAAGTTTGAAAAGGCGGGCCTCACGGCACTGCTCGGTTCCGGCTTTGACCCGGGTGTTTCCCAGGCCTACTGCGCCTACGCCCTCAAGCACCAGTTCGATACCATCGAAGAAATCGACATTCTCGACTGCAACGGCGGCGATCACGGCTACAAGTTTGCGACGAACTTCAACCCCGAAATCAACCTGCGCGAAGTTTCCGCTCCGGGCAGCTACTGGGACACCGACGCAAACGGCAAGGGCCACTGGGTTGAAATCCCGGCCATGAGCATCAAGCGCGAATACGTGTTTGACGAAGTGGGCAAGAAGGACATGTACCTGCTGCACCACGAAGAAATCGAATCGCTGGCCCAGAACATTCCGGGCGTCAAGCGCATCCGCTTCTTCATGACGTTCGGTCAGAGCTACCTGGACCACATGCGCTGCCTCGAAGACGTGGGCATGCTCAGCACCCAGCCTATCAAGTTCCAGGGCCAGGAAATCGTGCCTATCCAGTTCCTGAAGGCTCTCCTCCCGGACCCGGCAAGCCTTGGCCCCCGTACCGTGGGCAAGACCAACATCGGTTGCATCTTCAAGGGTACCAAGGACGGCAAGCCGAAGACTTACTATTTGTACAACGTTTGCGACCACCAGGAATGCTACAAGGAACTGGGCAGCCAGGCGATTGCCTACACGACTGGAGTGCCTGCCATGTGCGGCGCCATGATGGTGCTCACCGGCAAGTGGAACAAGCCAGGCGTGCATACCGTGGAAGAATTTGACCCGGATCCGTTCATGGAAGCCCTCACCAAGTACGGCCTCCCGTGGAAGGAAAACTTCAACCCTGTTCTCGTTGACTAGAGAGACTCAGAGCAATGAAAAAATGGCGCATTGACGATTCCCGCGACTTGTACAACGTCAAGGGTTGGGGCGTGAACTTCTTCGACATCAACGAGAAGGGCCACGCAACGGTTCACCCGCTCAAGGAAGGCGGTCCGGATATCGACCTGTACGACCTGGTGCAGGAACTTTCGCTCCGCGACGTCTCCACCCCGATGCTGCTTCGTTTCCCGGATATCCTAGACAGCCGCATCGAGAAGATCAACGAGTGCTTCAACAAGTCCCGCAAGGAATACGGCTTCAAGGGCAGCTACTACAGCATTTTCCCCATCAAGGTGAACCAGCAGCGCGCGGTCCTTGAAGAGGTGGTGCGCCACGGCAAAAAGTTCAACATCGGTCTCGAGGCCGGTTCCAAGCCCGAACTCCACGCGGTGCTTGCCAACATGGACAACCCCGACGCCCTCATCATCTGCAACGGCTACAAGGACGAAGACTTCATCGAGCTCGCCCTCCTCGCACAGAAGATGGGCAAGAAAATTTTCATCGTGGTTGAGAAGATGAACGAACTCCACCTGGTGGTGGAACTTTCCCGCCGTATCGGGGTGCGCCCCAACATCGGCATCCGCATCAAGCTGGCAAGTTCCGGCAGCGGCAAGTGGGAAGAATCCGGCGGATACCACAGCAAGTTCGGCCTCAACAGTTCCGAACTCCTGGAAGCGCTGGACTACATCAAGGAAGAGAAAATGGAAGACTGCATGAAGCTCATCCATTTCCACCTGGGTAGCCAGATCACGCATATCCGTAACATCAAGAACGGCCTTCGCGAAATTTCGCAGTTCTACATCCAGATTCGCAAGATGGGCATGAACCTGGAATTCGTCGATGTGGGCGGCGGCCTCGGCGTGGATTACGACGGCACCCGCAGCACTAACGCGAGCTCCGTGAACTACTCCATCCAGGAATACGCCAACGACGTGGTGTACGCGCTTTACGAAGCCTGCGAAGAGGTGAACCTCCCGCACCCGAACATCATCGCGGAATCGGGCCGAGCCCTTTCGGCCCACCATTCCATTCTGGTGTTCAACATTCTGGAAACCGCGAGCCAGGCCTTCTTCGACGACGAGGAACATGAGATTGGAGACGACGCTCCCGACGCCCTGAAAGACCTCTACGGAATTTACAAGGGACTTTCCCCCAAGAACCTGCTGGAAAGCTGGCACGATGCCATGCAGCTGAACGACGACGTGCTGAGCGGTTTCAAGGTGGGCGACTACGACCTGCCCACCCGCGCCATGAGCGAACGCCTGTTCTGGAGCATCGCCCGCGAGGTGAACCAGATTGCGTCCGAGCTGCGCCACCCGCCTTACGAACTGGCGGAACTCCCGCGCCTTTTGGCCGAAAAATACTTCGGCAACTTCAGCTTGTTCCAGAGCCTGCCCGACAGCTGGGCCATCGACCAGATTTTCCCGGTGATGCCAATCCAGCGTCTGGACGAAGAACCTACGGTAGAAACCACCATCCAGGATGTGACCTGCGACTCTGACGGAAAGATTGCGCTCTTTATCCGTGGCGGCGACGTGAGCCACACGCTCCCGCTCCACAAGCTCAAGAAGAACGAGCCCTACTACATCGCGGTGTACCTCGTGGGGGCCTACCAGGAAATCCTCGGCGACCTGCACAACCTCTTCGGTGACACGAACGCCGTCCACATCGTCTGTAACGACCAGGGCGGCTACGAAATCGAGAAGGTCATTGACGGCGAATCCGTGGAAGACGTGCTGGATTACGTAAGCTTTAGCGACAAGGCCCTGGTGCGTAACATGGAAAACTGGGTGACCCGCTCTGTGAAGGAAGGGAAGATCAGCCTGCAAGAAGGCAAGGAATTCCTGAACATCTACCGCAGCGGCCTGTACGGGTACACGTATCTGGAGTAATTCGGATTTCGGAATTATTTGGCTAGAAAAATAATTCCTAATTCATAATTCAAAAAGATCCTTTCTTAATTTTTACTATAATTACGAATGGGTAAAGAGGTGTGAAAGGGATGTTCCCGAGAATTTTCTCGGGAAAAGGTTGGGTAAATGAAACACACCGTTCTAGCTATTCTTGGCCTCGTCGCAGCGTCTATGGCTGCGACATACACTCCACCGTCTACGGCCGTAAGCAAAATAAACAGTTACCGCAGCTATTCGGAACTGACTAGTGCCGCCAGTGGCATGGATATAGACCAGTACGCCTACAACATGACCACATGGCAAATCAGTAACGGCGGGTTCTACAAGGCCATGGCCGACAAGTACAAAAGCCCTTACTCCAGTGGAAACAAGTCGGAATGGCGCAGCAAGGATGGCAAAGACCTGGGGACCATTGACAACAATGCCACCATCCAGGAAATGCGCCTGCTGGCGGTCCGCTACAAGGAGACGACCAATTCTACGTACAAGTCGGCATTCAAGTCCAGCTTCAATAAAGCCGTCCATTTCTTGCTTGACATGCAACGTTCTAGCGGTGGCTTTCCGCAAGTTTGGCCTAAACGCGGAAATTATTCGGACCATATTACCCTGAACGACAATGCCATGGTCCGAACTATGGTCACCATGATGGATATCGCAAATAGCAGTTCCCCCTTTGATAGCGATATTATTGACAATGCCACACGGGCAAAAATGCAAGCGGCTCTTGATAAAGCCATAGACTACCTGATTCGAGCCCAAATCATCAACAACGGCTCCCCCACCGTTTGGTGTGCCCAGCACGACACCGTCAATTACGCACCCCGCCCGGCCCGCGCATACGAACTGGAATCCAAGTCCGGCAGTGAATCCGCCGGAGTGGCCTGGTTCTTGATGAACTGGCCCAAGCAGACTCCTGCCGTGCAAAACGCCGTCAAGAGCGCTATCAACTGGTACAAGAAAACCAAGGTGACCGGACTTTATTTCAACAAGAGTGCCGGAACCTTTGATGTAAAAGACGGTAATGTCCTATGGTACCGTTTTTACGAAGTGGACAACGACAATTATTTCTTCTGTGACCGCGATGGTGCAAGCACCAAAACGCAGGATTTTACCAAAATTAGCGAAGAACGTCGCACAGGTTACCAATGGGCCGGAGACTATGGATCCGCACTTCTAAAAGCGGAATCCGCCTACCTTTCTGCCATCAATGGAATTTCTATTCCCGAAGAATACGGTCCGAATGCAGGCTCTGGCAGCACCAGCAGTAGCAGTAGTTCGACTGAAACAGCCATCCCAGTAAGCCAAAAAAAATCCTTCGATTTTGTCGTAGGCGTTGATGGAGATTTCAAGGCAGCCATGGCGGCCGCATCGGCCGCAAAACCCACTGAAAGCAATAGGTTTATCATCTTCTTCCCCGACGGTGAATACAACATCGGTTCAGTCACTGGCAACGAAAACCAGATGACCGAATTCAAGACCAGCTACGTCTCCTTTATCGGCCAAAGCGCCGAAAAAACCATTCTCTACAACAAGTCAAGCGAAGAAGGCATCAGCACAACCGCCACCCTTTACCTGCATGGGAGCGGAATCTACATGCAAGACATGACTATCCTGAACAAGGCAATCTACGGAAACGAGGCCAACTGCGGGAGCGCCTGCCGGCATGTCACCATCATGCAGCAGGGTGACAAGTTCATCTACAAGAACGTGAAGCTGCTTAGCGGACAAGACACCTACTACACCAAGATTAGTGGAGGCGTCGGACGTGCCTACTGGGACGGCGGCCATATCGAGGGAACGGTTGACTTTATCTGCGGAGATGGCGACATCTATTTTGATAGAACCGAACTGGTGATGCGTCGCAAAAGTGGATACCTTACCGCCGCGGCCACCACCACCCAATGGGGTTACGTATTCAATGGAGCCGTAATCAGCACAAGCGACGCAAGCTTTAACAATTCTTTCTACCTGGGTCGATCCTGGAAAACAGCAAAGACAGTATTCCTGAATTCCTCCATGCTGGCCTTGCCCAATGCCGAAGGCTGGGGACCGGACATGAACTCCGCCCCACAGGTATTCGGCGAGTACAACAGCAAGGATGGCAATGGAAACGCTGTCAACACAAGCCAGCGCAAAACGTACTTTAACGGAGGCAAGGACGCCTCAACCGCAACAACGCTCAAGACCGTCTGGAACGAAAGTGACGCAAAGGACTACACCCTTGCAAACATCCTGGGTGGCTCCGACAGCTGGACTCCCGAAAAGTATTCCGCCCAAGTCAAGGCCCCCACCGTATCCCTGGATGCAACCACTAAAACCATCACCTGGAATGCCGACGGTGCAGCCCTCTGCTGGGCCATATTCAAGAACGGGACCTTCGAGACCCTCACTACAGAAAATCAATACACCTTCAAATCTATTTCTGATAAAGATGTCATCACCGTCCGTGCCGCCAATTCCATGGGAGGTCTTGGAAATGCCGCTACAGCTTTACCGGCAAATGAAACGAGAATTACTCCCACAGTTCAAAAGAACCATTTTCAGTACACCTCGAGCATAAGAGCAAGGCTCTTTACGGTTAACGGGAAACTGCTCCGGGAAAGCCTCGGCTCACCCGTAAGCACTCACGGTTTAAACCGTGGCATCTATCTTCTGCAAATAGAAAACGGGAATATCCGCAAGCAGCAGCTGATTCAGGTACGCTAGAGCAAACCGCCCAGGCGGCCTTCACCAGTCTGTAAAAACTGATTCATATAGTCTTTAGCCGCCTGGCAGGCGTCGGGCAGGCTTTTGCCCAAAGCAATATTGGCAAGGATTGCCGACGAAAGATGGCAGCCCGTGCCGTGCTTGTCCACACCCTGGAGACGGGGTGAAGCAAACTTGAACTGTCCTTCGGCGGTCCAGAGGGTATCCACCGCATCGTTCCCCTGGGAATGCCCGCCCTTCAGAAGCAAGTCAAAATCCTTGCCCAGCGTGATCTCGTCCCGAGACGCCGAAAGGCCAAACCCGAAAAGGGCGAACTCGTCTTGATTTGGCGTAATCAGGTCCAGGCGTTTCATGATGGGCACAAAGTCGTCTTGGTCCATGTTCCGCAAAAAACGATAGCCCGCACTGGCACTGGCCACCGGGTCCCACAAGATGAAGGCGTCTGGCGACTTTTCCCGAACGAAATCCACTATTCTGCCCAGGTTCTTGGCGTGCTCCACCATGCCTATCTTTACGTACTTGAAGGTATAGGACTTGAACAGGGTGGAAAGTTGTGCCTCGATACGGTCCCAGATGACCCAGCCAGGCGTTACGAACTCGTTTTCGTTCTGCTCCGTCATGGCGGTGCACACGGCCTCGCCATAGACCCCGAAATGGGCCATGGTCATTACATCGGCGAGGATTCCCGCACCTGCAGAGCCGTCGAAACCGGCAATCGTGAGCGCCCTTGTCAATTTCTCCATACGGTTTCTAAAATACATAAAAATCGCAGGCAAAACTGTTTTTCGCCTGCAAAATATCTACATTTCACTTGTCATTTTTAAAGGAATTGAAAATGCCCCGTTTACGCGTTTTAGTTTTGATGGGCGGCCCCTCCACAGAGCACGATGTTTCCGTAGTGAGTGGCACCGGCGTGGTCCGCGCTATGGATCCCGAAAAGTATAACATCCACCCCGTATTGATTGACAAGGACGGCACCTGGCACTGGTCCGCAAGGGAGCTCTCCCCTTACCAGAAAGACAACTTCTCCGTCAATTATTTCCGCTCCCTGGAAGGCTCCGCCGCCGTGACCAAAAAATCTCCGGCCCTTTCGGAACTGCCCTCGGCAGATATCGCCTTTTTGGCCCTTCACGGCAAATGGGGCGAAGACGGACACATCCAGGCATTGCTTGAAAACTGGGGCATCCCCTACACCGGTTGTGGCCTTTTGGCTTCTGCACTTGCCATGGACAAGATCAAGTCCAAGGAAATCTACAAGGCAAACGGAGTCCCCACGCCCCCCTACCGCGTGATTTTCAAGCACGACTTCAACGGCGACACTTTGGTTAGCGTCTCCGACGAACTTGGATTCCCCCTGGTCATCAAGGACCCTCTGGGCGGCTCCAGCATCGGTATCGGCATCGCCAAAGATTTGGACGAGGCCGGCAAGATTGCAACGGATCTGTTCAAGGATTCCGACCGCCTGCTCTGCGAAAAATTCATCGCCGGCGAAGAAGCCAGCTGTGGGTACATTGAAGGTGAAAAACCCCTGCCGCCTACCGAAATGCGCATGACCACCCGCGAGTATTTTGACTTCGAAGCCAAGTACAACGGCGAATGCCAGGAGGTGACACCGGCCGAATTCAAACCCGAACTCACCGCCCGTATCCAGGAACTGGTGAAGAACGCCCACTACGCCCTGGGCGGTGCCGGCTACAGCCGTACCGACGTGCGTATCGACAAGGACGGGAACCTGTGGGCCATCGAGACCAACACCTTGCCCGGCATGACTCCCACGTCTCTGCTCCCGCAACAGGCGGCCTGCAACGGCATCACCTACTCCAGTCTCATCGACCTGATTATTGACAAGAGCCTTACTATCAGAAAGTAAATGAGTTGTGAGTTGTGAGTTATGAGGTTCAAGGTTCGAGGCGCGAGGCGCGAGGTTGAGCTTTCCCCATTACACACCTCACATTCCACATCCCACATTACACACATCACACCCCCATGTCCTTTGACCTCTTTGTAGACACCTCCCGAAAGGGAATTTCCATAGCCATCGCAGGAAAATCCGACGATGGGACTTGCGGGGCATTCTATAAAGAGATTGTGGACCCTGAAGCCCGGGGCGAGACCCTCAGCAGGAACCTGGACAACTTGCTGGAACAAAGCGGCATCGCCCTCCAAGATATCGGCCGGGTCATGGTGACTCTCGGGCCGGGCTCTTTTAGCGGGCTCAGGACCGGCGTGGCCTTTTGCCAGGGAATCTGCTTCAGCGGAGCCCGCAAACTCTACGGAGTATCAACGCTAGAGGCTTTGGAATGCTTTTCCGAGGCCCCCGACACAGCCGTCGTGGTAAAGGCTCGTAAAGATTACTGGTACCTGCGGCTCTGCGGTCAGGAGTCCTTCGATTCTACGGAAGAGGTCATCGCAAAACTCCGTGCGAGAGAACCCAAGTTCGTCGTGGTTGACGCTACCGCCCGTGACGACGTCCGCTTAACAGAATTTTTTACTGCCAAGGGTGTGAAAACCTTTCTCGACGACGGCAATCCCCTAAGCCTCTGGGCCAAGCTTTTCGAGAAACATCAACCGTCCCTGATTCAAGAAGCTAACTACATCCAGCCTTCCTATTTCGAGAAGGGACACTAAGCTTTAACGGGGTTTACCATGCCAATACGCCCCATGACCGAAGCAGACCTCCCCCATGTTTTAGCCCTGCAGTCGGCCCTCGCCTTCCAAAACTGGAACGAGAAACAATTTCTCTCCGAACTTCGCGCAAACTACGCCCTCTGTCTGGTGGACGAAGAAAACGGAGCTTTCGCCGGTTATGCCATTTTCCACCTGATGGAATCCGACTCAGAGCTTTTGACCATCGCCGTAGCTCCAGAATTTCAACGACAGGGAATCGCATCGGCATTCCTGTGCCATGGTCTGGGCAAATTGAATCAAGATAAAGGCGACCACTGCTTTCTGGAAGTCCGCGAAGGGAATACAAGTGCAAAAGCCCTTTACGAAAAACACGGATTCCAGCCGTACGGGAAGCGGGAGCGCTATTACGACGACGGTGAAACGGCTATATTGTACAAGTGGAAGATCTGCGCCAAGGAATTCAACATGCTATTGAAAAAAGACAAGCGAATCAAGAAGACATCAAAAAAATTTTTCGGCTTTGCCATAGCCGTTGCCTTTTTACTGGTGCTGTGTTTTTACTTGATTATGACCTGCAGCGGTAAGTGGCTTGTCCAACTAGATGAATTCAAGCACGTAAAATGGGTAGTCTTACTAGATGGCCAAGGCCAGGACATGGAGCGCAACGACATGGCCGCAAAACTATTGCGGGAACACAGGGTCGATTCGGTATTGATTCTTGGACGTCGTATTTACCGAGACCACTACAATACGGATTACTATGCCGAAGATCTGATGAAACAAGGAAACATTGACAGTAGCACCGTTTTTTTAGCCCGACACAATGACGCCTCCACAATTGAAGAAGCCTATACAATTATCCCCTGGCTCAAAAAAAGAAACGCCGACACGGTATTGCTGGTAACGGCCACCGCTGCAACAAAACGCGCCGCCAGGATATTCAACACCCTCGCCGGCGGCAAGCCTCACTTTATCGCTACTGACGGAGTTTCTGATTACTTCGTACCTGATGCATGGTATTCTAACCGGGAATCCATGAAAATCTGGGCAAAAGAATGGGGGGCCCTTCTGCTTTCTCATTTTGACCTGTGGAATATAGACACCATCGGGGTAGCGGACTCCGTGTACCTTGCACCTATTCGTTCCCTAACCGAAGAGCGAAGGGTTGATTTTATCGACTTGCAGAAGATGCTTCCCAGCGTCAAGCGAAAAATCGACACGCTGAGCACGCCACAACCCGCAGATACGACGGCCACACAATCCAAAGACACAACCACCGCCGGCAAAGATTCTCAAGCAGCAACCACAACGGCCAAGTAAAGCCGAGACACAAGTCCCTAGCCCCTAGATCCTAGCCCCTAAATCCTAGCCCCTAAAAACAAAAACTCCCCGCCGGGGTTACCGGCAGGGAATTTGAAAGATTCTTTAGCGGAAGTGCGGATATCTGATTATTGCGTCCGCACTACTAGCGCCGTGTAGAAATCTTACTTGGTGATGACGCGGGCCATTTCGCAAACCTTGTTGCTGTAGCCCCATTCGTTATCGTACCAGGCGCAGACCTTCACGAAGGTCGGGTCGAGCTGGATGCCAGCCTTGACGTCGAAGATGGAAGTGCGAGCGTCGTTGCGGAAGTCGGTAGAAACGAGAGCTTCGTCGGTGTAACCGAGGATGCCCTTGAGTTCGCCTTCAGAAGCTTCCTTCATGGCCTTGCAGATTTCTTCGTAGGTAGCCGGCTTTTCAAGTTCGGCAGTGAGGTCAACGAAGGAAACGTCGGAGGTCGGAACGCGGAGGCTCATACCGGTGAGCTTACCGTTGAGCTGCGGGAGAACCTTACCCACGGCCTTGGCAGCACCAGTGGAGGAAGGAATGATGTTTTCGAGGATGCCACGGCCACCGCGCCAATCCTTCTTGGAAGGACCGTCAACAGTCTTCTGAGTAGCAGTTGCAGCGTGAACGGTGGTCATGAGGCCGCGCTTGATGCCGAACTTGTCGTTCAGGACCTTGGACATGGGAGCCAAGCAGTTGGTGGTGCAAGAAGCGTTGGAGATGATGTCCTGGCCGGCGTAGGTCTGGTGGTTCACACCGTAAACGAACATCGGGGTAGCGTCCTTGGAAGGAGCGGACATGATGACCTTCTTGGCACCGGCCTTGATGTGGGCGCGGGCGAGTTCGTCGGTCAGGAAGAAGCCAGTGGATTCCACAACGACGTCAACACCGAGGGCACCCCAAGTGATGTTGGTCGGATCCTTTTCGGCGAACACCTGAATCTTGTTGCCGTCAACGATGAGGAAGTTGCCTTCGAAAGACACGTCGTGCTTGAAAGCGCCGTGCACGGAGTCGTACTTCAGCATGTAAGCGAGATAGTCAACGTCGAGGAGGTCGTTGATACCGACAACCTGAATGTCCTTGGAGAAGTTTTCCACAGCAGCGCGGAACACCATACGGCCGATGCGGCCGAAACCATTGATACCGAGTTTAAGAGCCATTATTGGATCCTTTTTGTTTGTTGTTGAAATTGCCACCTACCCAGTAGGTAAGTGCGTTCTTGGCTCCAAATTTACTAAAATTACACCGTTTAAGTAAGGTAGTTTTGAAAAAAATATTCATTAAAAAAGATATGAAGCCCCTAAAAAGAAGCCTCTGGTCCATAGGCCTTGTTCTATTGTTACAGATTTTGGCCTCCTGCGCCGGTAACGGCGAGCCCCTGACCGAAACAAGCCCCAAAAGTGCACCGGACGAAAAGGCCAAACCGGCCCCCACAGACGCCTTTTACGACGACGCCCCTGCATCCTCCGAGACACAAGACCCTGAACGCAGGTCGACAAGCGCCACTGCCCTGGATTCCAAGGGCTACCGTTTCAAGAATCCCGGTGGCGACTGGTCCATGATCGGCGGCGAAGACGGAGCCCCCTACGAATTCTACAACGCCCGCACCGGCCGGAGGGCGGTACTCCGGGAAGTGACCCTTGCCGAAGGCGAACCCATGAACCTGATGGACCGGGCCCGCATCGAGATGCAGAGTTTTGAGTCTAGCGGCAAAAAGGCGAGCCATGCCGAAACCTACCCCGAAGAGGCCTTCGGCGCCACGGGAGCCTTCTTCGATATCGTAGGCAAGCGTTATGACACACCTTACGAGGCGGTAGGCCTTGTCACGGGAAGCGGGAACCGCATCTACACCCTCACCCTATCGGCTTCGGACAACTTGCCCCCAGCAGGCGGCCTGAAAGAGGAATGGCGGGAATTTTTCGCCAGTTTCGAACTGAAAGAAATCCAGCGGGAAGAGGGCCCGGAGCTTTCTCCGGAGCACCTGCAGGACTACACCTCCGAGGCCCTGGGCTACCGCTGGGCGGTAAAGGACACCCTCTGGCATTTCTGGAACGGCATTTCCAAGCAGAACAACGACCCGGACCTGGTACTCACCAACAAGGACGAAGACGTTTCCTTCTTTATCTACGGAGCCATTGTGCCCGCCGAAGAGGTTTCCTCCCAGGACCTGTTCAAGGTACTGCTGGTTCGACTTGGCGTGGACCCGAACGAGCCCAGCCTAGAAAGCAGGCGGGTCAAGGTTGGAGACCGCTACGCTCAGGAGTTCACCCTCACCCATACGGTAAACCGCTTTGACTTCAGTTACAAGGGCCGGTTCTTCTACGAAGACGGCCGTGGCATTTTGGCCGTAGCCTGGACCCAAGGGATCAACAAGAAGAAATACGGCAAGGTCATGGACAATGCCATTGAAGGGGTAACTGTCGGAGCCAAGCCCGAACAGGCCAGCGATGCCGAATCCGCCAAGAAGCAGGCCAAGTTCAACGCCGCCGTCATGAGCCAGGTGGGAATTCTACGGTTGCTGGAAGACCAGCCCCTGGTAGCCCTCAGTTACTTCGAACGGGCCAACAAGATGGACCCGGAAGAACCCCTGTACCTGATCAACTGCGGGTTCGTCTATCAGCTCAAGGAACTCTATGGCCCTGGCATCAGCCACTTCGAAAGCGAGATGGAACTGGTCCGCAAGAACGGCAAGCTGCTTTCTATTCTGGGAGAAATGTACGAGGCGGTATTCGACTACGGCCGGGCCCGTGAATGTGCCGAAGGGGCCCTGCAGTACACCCCAAACAACCCGGAATACGTCATCAACCTGAGTGACGCCCTGTGGGGCCTTGGCCAGCGGCACCAATCCCTGATCGTGGTGCAGAGGCTCTACGACACCCAGCCCAGCAGCCGCCTGGGAGTTTACCTCGCCAAGACCTACATGGGGCTTGACCAGTACGCCGAAGCGGTGGATATCCTGTACGGCGTGCGGGGAAGATTCGGCATGAGCAAGGAACTGGGCGAAACCCTGATGGATGCCCTGATGTTCCTGGGACGCTACGAAGAAGCACGGGCCATCAGCGAAGAGACCCTCGCCAAGGCGCAGAACGACTACAAGATTTGGACCATGCACGGGAAAATCCTTTTCTACTCCCGCAACTACCGGGAAGCGGAAAAGGCCCTGACTAAGGCGCTTTCCCTGAAGCCCGACAACGAAGACGCCAAGAGTTTCCTCAGCGCCACCAAGGCGTTTTTGGGCAAGGCGGACAACCGCACCCTGCAAAAGCCTATTGCCCCCATCGAAAAACGCACTGACGACCTGAAGAGCCTGCTTTCACCCACCGCAAAGAAAGCCGCCGTGGATGGGGACTTCCCCGCCGTGGTCCATTACAGCAAGGAACTGCTCAAGGCCGAAAAGAACGAGCCCTGGGTCCGGAGCGAAGAGATGCTCATGGAAATCCTGGACATTCGCGGGGCAGCCATCTACAGGGAATTCACCTTCGACTTTTTGCCGGGCTACGACCGAATTTACCTGAACGCCCTTGAAGTCTATGACTCCACCTGGACACTGAAACAGAAGGCCAGCCTCTCCGGAGCCTACATCACCTACGCCACAGAAATCGGCGGCGGAAACGAATCCCAGACCGCACACTTCCCCTTGCAGGAACTGGCCCCCGGTGACTTTATATACCTGCAGTTCAGCCGGACCGCCATCGAGACCAAGGGCATGATTCCCTACACCGATTACGTGAGCAGCCGGGATATTCCCGTGGGACAGTCCATTTTCCGCATCTACGCCGACACCAGCCGCTTTACTACCGAAGAATACGGCACACTTGAACGGAACAACATCCAGGGCGGTCGGGAATGGAAAATCGAGAATCCCGTGGTGGTCCGCAAGGAAATGTACATGCCCGTCTATCGCGATTTCGGTTCGGGCCTGATGCTTACAGGCAAGCAGGAATGGAAAGACGTGGGCGACGATTACCAGAACCTGATACAGCACCAGTTCAAGCAAGCCGTCAGCGTGCGGGAAAAGGCCTTCGAAGTCCGGGGCAACAAGATCGGCGACGAGGCCGTAAAGGCCATCGTGCGGTTCGTGCGCCACGACATCCGCTACCGCGATGTCCGCTTCGGCGGTCACAGCCTGATTCCCCAGACCGCCGAAGTGACGCTCAAGGAGCGTCGTGGCGACTGCAAGGACATGGCGCTCCTGCTCAAGGAAATGCTTGCGGCCATCGGAGTCAAGAGTTACCTCTCCGCCATCCACCTCACCGAAGAAGGCTTCGAGCACCTGCCCACCATCCAGCAGTTCAACCACATGATCCTCTACATCCCCAAACAGGACAAGGTCAGCGAGATGTGGGTGGACGCCACCGACAAGACGGGCAACGACCGCCCCGTTCCCCTGGACATGGAAGGCAAGGTAGCCCTGATTATCGACGGCGACAACAGCCACGTGGTCACCACACCCATCCTGGAAGACAATCAGGAACACCAGATTGCCATAGACCACCGCCTGTTCATCGGCGAGAACGGAGCCTGTGAATTCCGCGACTCCGTAACCCTGCAGGGCAAGTTTGCCAGTTCCATCCGTAACCGTTTCTTCGGTCGCGAAACCAAGGAACAGGAACAACTGATGGAAAACTTCCTCTCCGAAGGCGTGCCCGACGTAAGCATCGGAAACATCCGCATCGAAAATCTGGACGCCTTCAACAAGCCCCTGATTCTTGTGACCACTTACGCCTCCAAGGGTTACTTCGGCCAGGGCGCCTCCGAACTCAAAGGGCGCTTCCCCAACGTGTGGGAACGGAGCCTCTTCAAGCTCCCGAAGGTCTCCAAGCGCCACCACCCCATCCGCATGCCTCACGAGACCCAGTTCAGCTATCACCTGACCGTCAAGGCGCCTAGCGGCAAATCCGTAGGCATCACGGGACCGAAGCCACTGAATAGAGCCCCCGATTACGTGAGCTTTGAGAAGGCTGAAGCTACAAGCGGCGAAACGGGTATCAAGTGGACCACCTTCGCCCTGTACGCCGACCCCAGCGAATACGAAAAAATCCGCGAAGAATGGAACTACCTGCTCAGCGAGACAAGCCCGCTGATCGTGGTGAAATAAAAAACTATTTCTTGTCTTGAGGAACCAGCCGTTCCACTACGCGGAACAGCTCATTATAAATTTCCAGGAAGTCCTCAATCCAGATGGGGTCCCTTTCTCCGACGATATGCATCGTCTCTTCCAGGGTATGCTGGGCGTTATAAGGTCCGACCAGCGAACCCTCGGGCAACGCGCCGCTCCTGTAGGCCTGTGCCGCCGAAACGCGGGCACGGAAACTACGACGGAGTCGGGTAATGAGGGAGCTACGCAGGGCCAGCAGTTCTTCGTAAGCCTCCTGGAAATTTCCAGCAGCTATGGACTGCTCCGCCAATTTCAGACGACGACCGATGGATTCACGCTCCATGGGCGGCACCAGCATACCCTTGGCAGCGAGAGTACCCCGAATCTGGGCAATTGTCTTTTCCAGAAAATCCTTGCCCCAAAAGCACATAGGAGCGGCTGCATTTTCGGCAACCCTGTTTTCTCGAATCTTGTGGGCCGAAAGCCAACGATCTAGCTTGTCCAGCACGATTCCCGCCTCGGGAGTGCGCTCTATGGCCAGATAGTCCTGGGCACGGGAAAGTAGGTTTTCCGCATAGACCATCCGCCAATGAGGGAACTTTCCGCTCTTGCGGAGAGCATCCATGTTCTGGCGGATTGTGTCTAGACGTTCCTGCATGCTTTACCGACCAACCTCTACTTCTTTTCTGTCATCTGGAGCGGGGTCACGCCAATTTCCACACGACGGTTCAAGCTGCGGTGTTCCTCGCTATCGTTAGGATACTTAGGCTGGTGCTCGCCAAAGCCTGCCGCAAAGAGGCGCTCCGGCGGGAACCCCTGGGCCACAAGAGCCTTGACCACGCTCACCGCACGTTCCGTAGAAAGGTTCCAGTTAGAAAAATTCGGGGAGTTTTTCACCGGCAAGTCGTCGGTAAAGCCGCTCACCATGATTACATCGCCCGGAGCCATGGCGTCCAAAAGTCCCTTGCTGATTCCTTCAATGACCTTGATACCTTCGGCAGTCAGGTTCGCCCCGTTGATGGGGAAAAGGAAACTGGCCTGAATCTGGATCTTGCCGTCTTCGAGAGCTATAAGCCCCTGCTCGATAGAGGACTTGAGGCTCTGGGAAAGGAGCGCGTTGCGTTCTGCCGCAATTTTACGCATTTCCTCCTGGCAAGAGAGCACTTCCTCTTCGGTACGGGTCAGGTCTTCCGCTTTCTGCTCCTTCAACGTGGCCATGGCCACGAAGGCAAGGATAAACAGGGACACCAGGGCCACGCCCAGGTCCGTGTAGGCCATCCAGGGATTGTGATTGTCTTCGCGACGAAATCCCATCTACTAGCCCTCCACCTTAGGCTGCTCGGCCTTGTGGTTTGCACGCTGGACCTGTTCCATGACTTCCAGCAAGATTTCCTGGGTCTTGACGGCGTTTTCCATAAGCACTTCGGAGGCCCGTTCGTGGAAAGCTTCCAAGGACTGGTTCAGATGTTCCACAAAGTTGTCTTCTTCCTCGTGCTCGGCGGTGTCGCCAGAAAGTTTTTCCAGAATGGTTTCCAAACCTGCGCGGAGCATTTCCAGGTTGGCGCTGAGTTCGCTCTGGTTCACCCGCATCAGTTCGGCGGTCTCCACCAGGTTTCCACCCAGGGCGTCGGTAGCTTCCTTCTCCTTGACCACCCGGTTGTCGATGCTTTCGGTAAGGGCCTTCTGGGCCTCCAGCAGCACGGCAGAAGATTCCGAAAGTTTCTGGAAGGCACCCAGAATGTCGGAAGAAAGGGCCGAAAGCTTTTCGGAAACGGACTTGCTGAGTTCGGCGGAACCCGCCTGGGCCTTTTCGGCCACCTGGAGCGCCACCATCTTGAGGGTTTCCAAGCCCTCTTTCTGGGACTGCACTCCGGCAGAGGCTTCCGTTGAAAGTTTGTCCATAAAGGTCTTCCACTGTTCCGAAGACTGTTTTACCTGGTCGGCCACGGCACTTGCGATGTTCTTCGAAGAAGCGTTCATGGCGTTTTCCGTCGCGCTGGCTACGGCACCGAGTTTTTCGTCCAGCTTGGTAGAAATCGAACCCATCGCTTTTTCAGTTGTGCTGGCCACAGCGCCAAGCTTTTCGTCCAATTTCGCAGAAACGGAATTCATGGAGTTGGACACCGCACTTTCCAGAGATTCCACAGTCTTTGCAAGCCCCTGCTGCACAGAGGCGGCCACGGCAGACAGATTCTTCTCCACCGACTGGAACAGGCGTTCCAGTTCCGTCTTTTCCATATCGGTGGCAGAAGCGGCAGCGTCTTCGCCCTGCAATTCAAGAGTGAGGCTGTCCAGACGGGCCAAGAAGCGCTCCCTGGCACCGAGCAGCAGACTACGGCTCGCGTTCAGCACCAAGGCCGCAAAGAGACCGCAAAGGCTGGTCCCGAAAATGCCCTTCATGTTCTGGAATAGCACCTGGATGGTATCAAGAGTCCCCTGGGTCGTGGAGTTATCGATAGCACCGCCGGCTGTCGCCACAGAATACATAAGGCCAAAGAACGTACCCATCAGGCCGAGCAAAATCACCGTACCGCTGGAACTGCGGGGGGCGGGCAGGCCCGTACTGTTAGAAAGAACCTCGTAGGCGATAGGCGAATCGATTCGGATACCCTTCTCTACCAGATGGCGGGCCATTTCCAGGCGGCGAGCCACCACGCCGTCACCGCTCACCCTGAAACCCCTGCCGCTTTCGCAGGCGGCAATCTGTTCCTCTTCGGCGCTAATCTTGCGGGCCGCGGCCATAGACATGAACTGCTCCGCCAGGAACACCACGAAAATGGCGGCCATGATAATCCAGCCGAACAGCGGGGCGCCAAAGTACATGGCTCCGCAGGCAAGGGCACCAAAGCCCACCAGGGTAAGCAGGAGAATGGAATTGAAAGCGTTCTTCATCGTTCACCTTTTGTTTCAAATAAATTCAATTGACCGCGGTTGAACCCGCGCAAGAACAGGGACCACTTGTCGCGGTACCAGTCGATTACCTGGAGCGTGAGGCCCCGAGCGTAATCGCAAAAATCATCGGTAAAGGCCAAAAAGCCATTTTCGTAGGCGTAGTGCGGATTCCAGAGCCTGCCCACGTTGCGGGCACAGCCTGCCGCCGTGCGGTAATACTTGGGCGCCCCCTTCACATTGAAGGCGGCGGCAAAGCGTTTTTTCGCCAGGGTGTTCAGGGAACTGCGCAAAGAGGTCACCAGGGCGTTTTCCTTTTCGCGAAGGCCTTCTTCCAGACAGGGCAAGAGCTTGCTCACCGCATCCACGGCGCTTTCGCCATGCCAGTACTTGCAAAGCTTTTCCTGCAACTGCATCACGCGACCGTGCATACGCACGAACAAGGGCTCGGCATCGCTTACCAGCAGGTGGATGGTCGCCGAATAGAAGGCGTTGATGTCTTGCTTGTTGTTCTTGACCGCAAGGCACCAGCCGTTCTCGTCGTGATGCAAAAAGTCGCCACCCTCCAAAAGCAGCCGCAAAACCTCGTCGGTAGAAAAGCGTTGCATCCACTTGGCGCGGAACTCGTCGTAAAGCTTGCTCGCATCGGCCACAATCTGGGGGAAAGAAGACTCGCAGAGTTTCCAGGCGGTGGCACTGTAGCTTATCAGTTCGGAGCTGGAAACAGCCTCTTCCCTATTGTTCAAAAGGGCGTCCAGGTGCTCGAAAAGCACAATGGACCAGGTCACCATCATGGACTGTGAAAGGGTCGCCACCATGGCAGGGTGATCGGCATGCACCGACAAGTGCATACTTGTCCCCGTCATCTTGCGAATAGAGCGGCGAAAAGAATCTTCCACTGGCTACCCCTTAAAATCCCGTTTCAATCCTCTGCCATACGCTACGGCTCACCCGCTTGCGGTTGCCCGCCAGCTCTTCGGATTCCTTGCGCACGTCGGATTCCAGATTGCCTTTAATCAGAGCCAAATCACCCTGAAAATCCCCGCCTGCCTCAAGGAACAGGCCGTAGACATTGTTGTAAATCTTGCTGTCCAAGGATATCACCTTGCCACCCCGGACAGAAAGGGCAAACCGGTTCCGGTTGAAATCGCAATGGGACAATACAAGCTCGGGCACGTCATCTACCCACAGGCCATAGTAGTTGTTCACAAAACGCACGTTCTCGAAAACCCCACGGGTGCGGAACACGGAATTGCGGAAGGCGTTTTCTACCATCAGGTTCTTGATTTCAAAAGAGCCACTGCCCGAAATGATATGCAGGCCGTTCCAGCTTTCGCTGGAGTCCGCACTCCTGAACACGATAGGCTTGGCCTCTGTACCCCGGATGTCCACCGGGCCCCGGAGCATCAGCTTGGCGTATTCGCCCATAAGGACCGTGACCCCAGGTTCCACGGCAAAAGTATCCGTAGACGACAGCACCACGCCCTGCTCCAGGATATAGGGGCTGTCCTTCTCCTGCAAAAGGAGCTTGCCGTTTTCCACCTGCGGAAACGGCATCTCCCCCGCGAGGGCCGCCACAAAGGTTGCCAAAAGCAACAAGCCTATTTTACTTGGCCTGGTCAATTTCACCCCTCAGCTTGATTTTCTGGATAATGTGCATGTTGGGCAACAACTGGGCGGCAATCACATCGTTCACGTCGATGTGTCCCGAAATCTCCAGATTGCCGGACTGCACCACCCCGTGGGTAATGTCAAACAGGATAGAGCCCGAGCCCACGATAAAGCCCTTGCTCTCCATACGCACGTTGGCGGTAGTGTCCGGAATTTCCTTGTACTTGATGTTCATGCCGATTTTTGCCATCTGCACGCCGTCGTGCACGAAAACATCCTCCAGCTTGAAGGCCTTGTAGACCGTAGTCATGGCGCCGTTACCCGGGATCTCCACGGAACGTTCCCACACATCACCCAACTTCACGGGGCTGCCGGGCAGCACAGGCTGGATCTTCATGAACACCTTCATCAGGTTCAGCTCCTCGGTGCCTGGCTGCAGGGCCTGATCCTCTACGGAGGGGTCGCTCATGGAACCGTCACCCATCATCTTGAACTGGAAATGCTGGGACGCCAGGTACTTTTCAATGTAGCGGAACTCCTCGACGGAACGCTTGTCGCTCTTGTAGTCCACCGTATCGATTTTCATCTCGAAACGGGCGGAACCGTTGTCGAATGCCACCGTCTGGCTCAGGGTGGACTGGGCATTCAGGCGTGTCTCCATGGACTCGGGAGCCTCATGGGTGGAATCCTCAGAAGCGAACACGTTGAGGCTCGCTTCCAGGGTGAATTTCTGGACCGGGGCATTCTGGGTGTTGAAGGCCAAAGAAACGCTATTGCTATCGCAAGAACAAAGCCACAGGAGCGCCGTGGACAGAACCGAAAATTTTACAAAATTCATATCATGAATGTAGCAAATAGTTACTAGTTACGCCCTGCGGGCAAGTTACTAGTTGCTAGAAATTTGGGTTTCTAGGCGTCTACACTATCATTTATTATGCGAAAACTCAGAACCAGAAACTCAGAACTCATAACTGAGCCTAAGGCTCCCTACCCTTATTGCCGCTGTCGCCCTTTTCTAAGCGCATTTTCTGAAAAAAAGCCTTCAAAAGGCCAAGGCATTCGTCGGCTAAGACTCCGCCAGTCACCCCGACTTCACGCTTTAAGGCATTCCCCGAAATCACATCCACCGTGGTGCCGCAACCGCCAAACCGTGTGTCCGGCGAACCGTACACCACTCGGGAAACCCGGCTGTTCAAGATGGCTCCCGCGCACATGGGGCACGGCTCTAGAGTTACATACAAAGTAGCGCTATCCAGGCGCCAGTTATCTAATTTACTTGATGCGGTCCCAACAGCCAGTATTTCCGCATGAGCAGTGGCGTCTTTCAACATTTCCACCTGGTTGTGGCCCTTCCCTATAACCACACCGTCCTTCACAATGACGCAACCGATGGGGATTTCCCCCTCGTCAAAGGCGCGCTCCGCCTCGCGAAGCGCCATGCGCATGAATTTTTCGTCATCAGTCATCGGAGTTTCCATATAAAACTATTTCTCAGAAGCGAAAGTTCCCAAAATCTTGAAAGCGGAAAGTTTAGATATAGCCTTCACGTGAGCAGTTTCGGCATCGCGGCCCACGCCCTGGGGCTGTTCCACAAGTTCCTTGCTTGCACAGCTGAACTTCACCGTCGCCCGTGAGGTGGTAAGGGTCTTTGCGGAATTGTCCTTGTCACTGAATTCAAGCGTAACGGAAAGTTCCGGTAGCCCGGCCTGGTCGGCAATGGTAAGACCCGCATCCGTCAAAAATTTCTGAAGGGCCCCACATTCGGTGGCAGTTCCCTTGCAAGAGAGGCGGTAAGCCACACCTGTCTTTTTTGCGCCATAGGTCACGTTCACGTTCTGGAGAGCCGACTGACGCACAAACTTGAAGTTCATGTCGGCATGGACAGTCACATCGCCGCTGGGCTTAAGATTCTTGATTTTTTTCAAGTTGAAATTCACCACACCCTTGGCATCCGTCTTGGCCACAGCCACATTCTTGCCATCCTGGGTCAAGGCCACTGGGAAATTGGCGATAGGACCTGCAAAATCGGTCACTATTACACGCAAGTTGCCATCTTTTTCTCCGGTTTCAAGTTTCACGGTCTGCATGGACGAAATCAGGAATTCCGTCAGCTCTCCCATGGTGGTTTCCAGTTGCAACTCCTTAGGAACGGCCTGCACAAAGGAAAGGGCTTCCAGCTGGTCGTTATACTGACCCGCCAGCTTTTCCAGTTGGATCATGTCCGCTTCCATCTTGCGGTAATCACGGTCCAGCATGTCCAGGCGAATCAGGGAATCCTTGGACTTCATCTGGACCTTTATCTGGTTCAAGTACAACAAAATCTTGGAGGCCAACTGGTCCAAATCCACCGTTACCGTGGACTGGAACATGCCATTCTGTTTGGGACCAGGAACAATCTTGGCTCCCTTCAGCAGCACATTCGTAGAAACGGTCTTTTTGCTGTCCGTGGTCTTTTCGATGGAACCATCCGCTTTTTCCGAGACGCGGGTTTCCATCTCGGAATCCACCTTGGCGCCAATCTGCATGGCCGCCCCTTCCAGGGCCTTCTTGTCGGCATCCTTCTGAGACACGTTAGAGGTGGCAGTATAAGTGACCAGGTTAGCGGCAATGGAAAGAGAGGCCGTAAGCATTACTGCAAAAAAAACTTTTATCATATTCATCTTCTATTTCTGGGTTAAAAGGGCAGGATTTAGGATCTAGGATTTAGTTCTAATCTCTAGATCCTAGTCTCTAGCCCCTACAATTCTACTGGATTTCCATAATAATCAGCTTCTTGGTAATGTTCTGCTTGCGGACCTTGGCAAGGCCCGACAGGGATTCCACGAATTCTCCATAGACCATCTGGGCATCCTCGTACTTGTCGGGGTCCACATAGACCATCAGGTCGTAAGTGTTCCGGCTCATGGAAACCACCTGCATCTTGTTGAATTTTTTGCGGACCTGCAGGGACACGATATTGGAAATCTCTTCGGCCTGGTCGTCGGTGAATTCTCCGGTCAGGTGGGCCACCACCTTGTACTGTACGCCTTTTTCCAGTTCGGCCACTATGCGGTCACGAATCTTGTTTTCGAGAGATACAATGGCCTGTTCCATGGCCTTTTGCACCAAGGCCCGCTGGGAATCGTCGCCATTGTTCGGCAAGCGCACAGATTCGCTGGCCAACAGGTTCGCCGTAGAGGCTTCGCTGGCATTCAGGTCGATAACGATGTCCTTTTCCTGGATGCTCCCGGCATAAGTGATGTTGATGTCCGCACCTACAGAAAGCCCCGCCACATAGGAAAGGTCTTCGTCGTTTCCGGCGATGTCGTTCTGGAGTTGCACCACCTCGTCCAACTGGGCCTGACTTTCAAGACTTACAACGGTATAGCCCCGGCTGGTCAGGTAGGCGTTAATCACTTCCATGGCGGTTTTTGCCAGAGGATTCCGTCGAATCACGTCAATGGAACCGGCCATCTTTCCCGAAATTGCCGGAGACACAAGCACAGTGGGCGTTGTCTTGAAGGTCGCGCTAGAAACCTGAATGGAAGGTGCAGCTGCAGGTTCTGCCACCGCGGTCTCTGCAGAAGCAGAAGACTTGGGATAGTTTGCCGTTTCCTGGTTCAGGTCTGCATAGCCCTCTTTGGCGCGGGCACGTGCCGGGTCATTATCTACGGGAGGGTTGCTGGCGCAGGCCGCAAGGAGTGCCGCAGAAATCGAAATGAGCAACAGTTTTTTCATATTCTCGTTCCTTCTTTTTAAACTTTTCCAGATCCTTCGACTACGTGCTTCGCACTTCGCTCAGGATGACACAGGGAGGATTACTCATGCGTTATGCCTCCGCTCTGCTTGAGGCGTTCGTATTCCTGGTCAGGCGGCACAATGGAATTCCTGGCCTTTCCGCCGGGGTGGTTAGCCACCATGCAGTAAACTTCGTAGGTCTTTTTCGCCCTAAAAATCTTGCCGTTCTTGAGAGTCGCCACCACCTCAAAATCCGCAATCTTGTTACGTTCGATGGTCACAGGCACCTCGTAGGCAAGGCTTGTCAAGTCGTTTGCATCAAATGTCTTGAAAGGCTTACCGTTGCGCAGCACCACCAGGGACTTGAGCTGTCCCAGATCACCCGCCGTAATACCGGCCAAGTTAAACTTCAAATTGGTAGAGAGCTCCGTTGCGGGCAAGTCCAAATGGATCCGCTCATTGCGACCGCCAGCCACAGAAACCTTGAGATTTAGGTCTTTGCCGTCGGCAGCAGCGTTAGCGGCGGTAGACTTGGCCGCCGTTGTATCCTGTGCCTCCGCTGACGCTTCAGGACCGAGCGCAGGCATGGGAGCGTATTCCGTGACCCACATAAAGCAGGGCAGTTCCACGTCGCCGTCGCTACAGCCCACCAAAAACCTCTTGGTACCGTAGGCGGAATCGCCCCAGGTAAGGGTCTTCTGGTAAATGCCGTTTTCGGGAACGGTGTCGCGCTCACCCCACACCGTAACGATGGTTCCTGGAGTCACACGGGCCTGCAACATCGCGCTGGGCACAAAAACACTGTCGGCAATGGCCGTCGCCTTGAACTGCAGATTCTTTTCAAAGTTCCGCTGGCGTTCACCATAGGACTTGTCGAAGGTGTTCATGGACTTTTCAAGAATTTCCGTATTCAGGGCGGCACCGCCGTCTTCGGCCTTGGCGATGGAATCGATGGCTACTGCCAGGGCTTCCGTACCAGAAGATTCCAGCTTCAGCACCTTGGAATCCCCTTGGTCATCCACCAAAATCGTCTGGTTCTTGACGATGGAAGTCGCTTTACCCTTGGGAGTTGTCACTTCCACCTTACCCTCTTTCAAGGAGGCCACCGTCTTGCCCTGGACCTCCCCCACAAAGCCTGCCGTACCGCGAATAGCCACCGTAGCCGTACCGGTCTTGAAATAGATCTCTGCCTGTTCCTGTTTCTGGATGTCGAAATGGACCTTGCCCGAATGGATGTCCAGGAATATGAGCTTCTTCACGTTGTCCTGGAGTTCCGCCTGGAAGGTGACATTGGAGCTCTCGGGCACACGTAAGGCAGAACCGTCGGTCATGTTCACAATCAGTTCCGATTCTAGGGCTGTTCGCACGTGATCGTTTTCCACCACAGTTTTACCAACCCTGAGTTGCGTCCAGGAATCAGACTTTTCCCGTTCCACCGAGCCGATGACACTACGGACCTTTGCCTTCAAGAGAGCGTTTTCGGGAACGGCTTCTTCGGCAGGGGCATTTGCCGCCACGTCCTTGGGAGCGGGCTTCGGAGATTCATCGCTCTTACAGGCCGTAAGGGCGAGAACTGAAAACAAAAAACAGCCTATTCTTACACGCATTCTCATATTTTCAAATCCAGTCTAATCACCATCTAATGTATAGTTCTTCACACAACGGACGGAGAGGCCATTGCCAAATAGCACCCCACCATTATTATCATCGTTCTGATCCCAACTTACAGCCATATCTCGCATATATCCCATCGAAACAATAAAAAAGGGCAATATGTACGCATAAGCTTCACTACCATTTCTTATATCCGGTGTCCAATAGCCAGCAATTTGACTTGGAATATAATACGCTCCATTTGCAGTACGATATCCTGTCGGTAAAGCCCCAAAGCCCAACAAATCCCTAGCATTTTTCCAGTCAGCAAAACCTAAATCCATCGCAAAACCCATTGCCATTATCGCATCTTTTGTTCCCCCAGATTCACCATTAAATGTTCCCAAAATACTCGTCCACTCGTCTTTTGAAGGGATATGCCAACCGTGAGGACAAATCCCTTGATGCTGATCTTGAATCAAATTACTGGCACCACTACCCCAACTCTGATTGAAATCAACGGCAGCATACCACGAATACAATCGGCCTCCAATTCTACAATTATCCGGGTTGTCGTCCCAACACCAGGAATTACCCTTCATGTTTGTAGTGGTATTGCTATCTGCATAGCGTAAATTTTCAGCCATCCATTCTTTGCCATCAATCACAATCGTCTTATATACATTTCCATCACGATCATCAAGCAATGTTCCATAGGTGATTTCCGAAGGTTTATGCTTTTCGAGATGTATTTGAAAGTTTTCCCATGTATAATCGTAGATATCAGCCCGCTTCCAACCATTTTCAGTACATATCCAATCAACCGTATTACTTCCTATCGTTTCAATATCAAATAGAGTCTCATGCAGATTACTATAAGAGCACACTCCTGGAATATCATCGGGAGAAATATAGGTAACCATCCAATATGTATAGTTTGTTGCGCAAACATATACAGAATCCCCAAGTACTTGAAGCACACCGGCACGTTGGTCCGTACAAGCCTGACAAAAATTCCTAGAGCGGCACTGCAATTCTTCCTCTGTATTTGCATAACGCCATTCTCCAGCATTGCATACAAAATAGCGATCGTCAACACTTCCCTTAATCATTTGCCCCTCAGTTTCACAATCAACACCAAAAGTATTACTTGCGATAGTATAGTCATCCGCTTCCCAGCAATATTCGGTCTCAACATAATGTTCATCATAAAAATCTATGCCATTTGCATTCATAGGTTTTTCACCATCATTGTGGTAACGGCATGTATAATAGGCATCGCTATCCCCCTCATAAAGAGGCTGCTTATGTATTTTTTTTCCTTCATTGATAGAAACGCAGGCCATTCCTAAATCGGATTCAAGTAACCATCCTACGCGCCAAAATCCAAGATTCTGTTCATAAACATAAACGTTGGTAGTAAATTTACCCCTACGGACCGTTCCTTCCTCAGCAGGATACTCCCAAAAATGCGTATCGGCATAGTATGCATTGCGCGGAACCCACTGTCGATTTTCACAGACTACGTAAGGCTCATTTCCAGTTTTATTAATCTTATTGAACAATACGTTTTTTGATGTATCCGCTTCAATTACTTCGGTACACAAACCATAATAACCCTCAGCCTCCGTCATCTCACGCCATTTTTCTATGGCGGCATCATAGACATACCTGACTGCCGTATTTATGTCACCATTCTTGATCTGCCCGTCAGTTCCTGCCGCCCAGCCGTAGGTATCCTTCTCCAGGTCCGTAGCCCTGCGCCACATATAGCCCACTTTTGCAGAATCAACACAGACATAACGGTACGTGGATTCCGCCAAGCGTTCCGCTCCGGCAGCCACCACCTTATCAACATTGTCCTTATCGCACGTCGGTAGGCCATATTCCTTGGTCCAGAAGGAACGGATATACTTCTCGAAATTCGGCACCATTGATGACAGGCCCCAATCTTCCACATTGGCACGTATCGTTTCGAGCCTACCCGTGGCATCGGCATTTTCTGCCCAGTCTGCAATTTTCGCCTTGGCAGAAACATCGTCCCAGGAACCATCCTTTTCAATGTCGGTGGCAACATCTGTCAAAAGTTTTGTCAGGTCGGCAACTCCACGATTTCCCTGGAACATTACCGAAAATGCCAAAAGTGCCGCATCTCCTTCGCTGGAGCCGGCAATGTTCAGATCCTCAGAGCTAAAGAAATCCTTGGAATTGATGTTCAGTAGGCCAAAAATTTCCTTTTCGGCAGAATCCTTCGCCGCGGCAACCTTCATCTTCTTGTTTTTTACCAGATAGACAACACGGTGGTATTCCAAGTGAGTCAGCAGGTTGATGTTTACGATGCCGCCATCCCTTTTTCTCACGTCGGTCAGTGCATAAAGAGTCAGAGGAGCTTCAGAATTTCCGCCAGAAACTTCGTTTCTGTAGTATCCTTCTGCGTGGAGTTCCACGTACTGGCTCACCATCATGCGGGCATTCAGCTTGAACTGACCGTCATCGCTCTGAATCTTGGATTCAAAGGTGTTTCCCGTCTGGTTCAGGGTACGGCCACTTTCCAGTTCAATGACGGTCACCTTGTAGCCATTGATAAAAGGTCCTTTCTGAGAATAGCCGCTAACCCCTTCCAAAGAAGTCGCCACTTTTTCGGAATCCAAGACAACATCGTCATTTTCTGATGAATCCGGAAGGATTCCATTCTTACCGTTAGAACCGTTCTTACCGTTAAGCACCACACCAACGGAATCACCGTCACAAACGATCTTGAGGCCGGAACTGTCTTTCAACATCTCGGTACTACAACCGCCACCTCGCTCCATGGTAGCAAACCATTTCTCATCGGCGCACACACGGATAATGCCTTCGGACTTAACGAACAGCTGTTCACCCTCGTTCTTGATGGTGCAAGGAGGCAAATCTTCTACCGTAGAATAAACAGCAAGGGTATTATTGCCGTTAATGTCGTCACCAAGGTCGGTATCACTACACGATACCGACAATAAAGCCAGCAGGATTAGACATACGACATATCTCATGTTACTTGTCCTTTATACAACGCACCGACAAGAACGATTCGTCTTCCTGAGGAAGCGAGGCCGAAAAGTCCTGTCTATCTCCGCTCAGGTACAAACTCATATGTTCTCCCATCACACTTTCAGTCTTGGTCCACCAGTAACCGACCTTACCTACAAAAAGGCAATCACCGCTGTCACAAAATCCTCCCGGCAAGGCCGAGAATTTCAGCTTGTTGTCCCCGTTCTCACCAATCCAGCCCGTGGTTGTCTTGAAATGAGCTCCCGCTTCGTCTTCTGGTGAGGCAGAGTAGGTCTGCAAGTCAATGTAATCCGCAGAGGCCGGCAAACGCCATCCCGTAGGGCAGGCTTGTTCGGCTGCGGGATAGTCGTAAAGCCGTCCATATTTCTCGCAATTCGCCGGATCATCATCAAAGCACTTGCTGTGTCCAGCTGCGGGTTCATAATTCAGGTTTTCCGCCATCCAGCAATTCTCATGAATAACCACGGTGGCATAAGTCACTCCACCACGTTCCATACCGTCACAAGAAGCGTCTTTCTCTTCAGCTGAACTAGAAGATTCTTCAGCAAAACTTGACGACGAAACTCCGTTTTCATCGGTGGAACTAGAAGATTCCTCTTCGGCGGAACTGCTTTCGATAGAGGCGGTACCACCCTCCATCAGGTCGATGTCGTAGTTATCGTAAAGAGTGCAACCAGACAGAAGCAGAAGGGAAAGCGCGGACATCAGTAAAAGATTCTTCGACTTCGCTTCGCTACGCTCGGAATGACACACTGTTAAATTCTTCATAGTCACCCCCCTACATCTCCCAGAACAGCGTGATATAGCCGCCCTGCCCAAGGTTCGTCACAAAGTCATGTCCCAACTCTATACCCAGGTTCCCAAAGCTGTAGAAAAGGCCCGTACGGAACTGCATCCATTCCTCGGAATCACTTTCGGGAATGGCGATAACGGCAGTTTCACGCAAGCCGAAGTTGTTGTAGTCAAAGTGGAACTGCCCCACGGGAGCCACATAGACGCGCTGGAGTTTTCCGTCACCGAGGCCAGCCCCCACATAGACGCCTGCACCCAGAGAAATACGGCTCTCGCCCAAGTCGCCAAACCCGTAAGCAAGTCTTAGAGTTGCCACCAGGTCAGGCATAATCATCAGCGCATTTTCATCCAATTCAAAAGCCTTGTAATTCTTGTCACTAAACTGGGCAAAGGCCGCAGTGATACCTACCCAAGGCGAAATATGAGCACCCCGGCGTTTTTCCAGTTCGGCAACCTTCGCGGCCTGTTCTGCCGCGTAGATGCTGTCCAGAACAGCCTCGTCTTCTTCGGGTCCAAAATCCACTCCGTCGTTATTGCCCTGGTTTTCCCAAATCCAGCGACCATTCATGGAGGTGGCCTTTTCCTTGTACTCCACGGAACCCTTGAAGGTCTGGGGCTTGCCCCGTTTCATGACCACGGGTTCACCATCGACACTGACACGCCCCTTCTCAAACTTGATACGGACATTACTCTCGCTTGCAGGACCGCCACTAATACGGCTGTGGAACAACTTGACCCCGTTCAGGTAGTAGGCGCTGCGCACCGGCCTCGCAATATCCATGTAAATCACCGGAGCTGCGGTGGTGTCGGTCTTGTAAACCGCCAGGGAGCCGTTCTTGGCAAGTTCGGCATTCAATGCCTGGAGTTTTTCCAGGAAGAAAGGCGCAAAGCCCTCCCCATCCTGGCGGACCACCATCTCGCGACAGGTCTCGCCCCACTTCTGGGCGATTTCAAAGGAATGCTTGCGGTGGTTGGGCTCGTATTGAAGGGTAAAGTCGTAATTGGCCTGGAAACCACTGCTCAAGGGTTCCAAGAAAACGCCGCCCTGCAGGTTCAAGAACTGATCCTTGCTCTGGGCAAAACTGTAAAGGGCCTCTGTGCAGGCCTCAATCTGCAACTTGCGGTCTTCCAGGCCACGGGCCATTTCCATGTGACCAAGACGAACCTCGCCGGTAACCCGCATATAGCGTTCTTCAAAGGCAGGGAGCTCCACCCGGTAGAAAGTCCAGCACTCATCCCCCATCACGTCGTTGATACTGATGGTAGCGCACTGGTCGTTTTTCTTGGCAATCTGGCTCGCTTCCAGGAGCAGAGAGTCTAGGCCCTCGTTCTTGCCTTGTAGCGACTTCTTCAATTTTTCAAGTTCCGCCTCCCGCTGGTGGAATACCGCAGGGTCCTGCACAAAGATAGAGGCAGACTGTGCGCCCTGGGGCTCGGCAGGAGCCTTCGCAGGTTCAACAGGAGCCGTTGCAACCGCAGGTTGCGGGGCAGCTGCCTGAGCAGGTTCCGCGACGGTTGCTTCCACAGGTGTCTCGGCAGGCGCGGGTTCTACGGATTCAGCAGGGGCCGGCGTCTCGGCTGCAGGTTCCGCTGCCGCTTCGGCGACAGGTTCTACGGATGATTCTGCAGGGGCGGCCTCGGCTTGAGCGGATTCTACAACGGATTCTTCAGCAGGCGGCGTCTGGGCAGGTAATGCCTCCCCTTCTGCGGCCAAAACGGACACGGTCATTGCGCACAATAACGCGATGGATTTATGCAAACAGTTCATTTTCTTAGTCTTGTGCAAGGACGTTAAACTTCTATTCAGAATGTATAATTTTTTCTTACATTTGTCACAAATTAAAACAAGCCCCACACACAAATGTGCTCTAGAATACATTTTTGCTTTTTTTTGTTCGTCAAAAGCACCGAAATGTTTGGCAAATTGAGGAAAATCACACGCCAGAAGACGCGTTTTCAACAAATTCGCGGGCCTGTGACTTCCACAGGGCCATAAACGACTTGATGCTTGCCCGATTGTACCTGTCGCTATCGTAGTCGAACATGAGAGCAAAACGATCTCTTGCGTCCAAAATTTCCAGGTCAAAGATGCTCTGATTTTTGGCTTTGGGGCGCTTGATTTCAAGCCTACGCTTAATGAGGGAACTTCCGCCACTCGCATTGCGGATGTTCCCCTGATAAAGGACGCACAGGCTGTCATGGGGTCGGTTTTGATTCTTGTAAAGAGTGTATTGGCAAGTCGGATTGGCAATGTTCTGCTGCACCTGGCGGTGGACCTCCCGCAGAAAATCAAGATCCCCCAACGAAGCATCGGCACCCACCGGAAGCGAAGAATAAAGGGCTCCCACCGCCCTGGATTCCCGCACATCGTCCCTGTCCCTGTAAATCCAGTTTATCAGGACATTGCGGGCCTGATTGTAGCGGGCCATGGCCTTCAAGGTGACCGCGATAAAGAATGCGCTTAGGCCAATCTTGACCTGGGCACAGAAGGATTCTAACCTGGTGCGTTCAAGCTCCAATTCCGAAATCATTATATCTTCGGACAAATCCGAAGACTCGGAATCTGTCTTGGGGCAACAATCCCACGTTCCCGTGCCGAACAAGGCATCAAAGCGCTCCAGGGCGGCACGGAATTCCGGAGAATTGGGCAAATCTAGGCGCTTTAACAGAATTTCCTCGTAGCCATCGTCTTCTGGCTTACCGCCGTCATAAAGCCTTTCCACATCCCGTAAAAAAGCGTGGATGGAGGTTCCGTCAAAAACGATGTGATGGAAATCGGTAAAGAGGAACGCCCCCTTTTCGGTCTTGAAAATCCTTATGCGGAAAAGCCTGTCCTTAAGCAGGTCAAAGGAGCAAACCAGGGCTTCTTTCAACTTGACAAATTCTGCTTCAGAAATTTGCTCTACCGGGATGGCCACGTCTCCGATTTTCACATCACCAATCCGCTGAAAAATCTCCCCATTCGCCGTCTTTTCAAAGCGGGTAAGCAAAGCCCTGTGGCTAAGCACCGCCTGTGAAAGGGCCGAACCAAGCCGTTCCAAGTCCACGGATTCTTTCAGGGCGAACAACGCGTAGATGTTATACATGGTGGAATCCACCGCACGCTGCTGGAAATTCCATATATACTGCTGGGTGGGAAGCAGCGGGTAAATTCCTGCCGCCGGCGAAGTGACGGGCTTTTCCGCAGAAACCGACAACTTCCGCTTCTGCCAAAGTGCCGCTATTTTCCGGGGGGTTCGTCCCGAATACACGTCGGACATTTCCAGCCCAGCCATGTTTGAGGCGACAATGGCCTCCATAGTCGTGATGGAAGATCCTCCCAAGGCAAAAAAGTCGTCGTCGGCTCCCACGTAGGCTACATCCAATACCGTCTTGAACGCAGCACACAAGCGTTTTTCGCCATCTGTTTCAGGGGCACTGTAGGGAGCGTGAGACGCCTCTTCGGCAGGGCACTGCAGGGCGAGCTTGTCCAGCTTTCCGTTGCTGTTTCTGGGGACACTGTCCAAGTGCACAAAATGGTTGGGCAGCATGTAATGGGGCAAAAATCTGGAAAGTTCCGCAAAGACAGATTCATAGTCGATATCCACATCGTCGGTATAGTAGGCGCAAATGGTCGCCTTGCCCGAAGCATCCTTGAAAATCTTGACGCACGCCCAAGAAAGTCCCAGCACCCTCCTGAGTGCCGATTCAATCTCGCCGGGTTCTACACGGTTCCCGTCAATCTTTACCATGTCATTCTTGCGGCCTACAATCACCATGTTCCCGTCAGGGAGCTCCCGTACCATATCGCCGGTGTAAATCCAGCCTTCCCTGAAGGTTTCTGCTGATTCGGCCGGCATGTTCACATAGCAGCGGACATAAGGGTTTTTCACCCGCAACTCTCCCTCACAAACATCCACCTCCATGCCGCCATAGGGCTTGCCGATGGGCGTGTTTTCGTAGGAGCGGTCTATCTTGAAGGCCGTGGGCATGGAACCAGTTTCGCTCATGCCGTACATGGCGTAAAGTTCCACATTTTCCAGATAAAGGTCGCGGATAATTTCTGCCGCCACGATTATCCGGCAGACACTGGGCGGAAACTCCTTGAAAAGCTTTATGTAGGTGGGCGTAACAAAAAGGGTGGTTATCCCCTGCTCCGCCATATAGTTCTGCATTACAACCGGGTTCTTGGAAACGGCATAAGGAACCACCGCAACCGAGGCTCCGGAGCTCACCGCCCAGGCAAAAAGGAAAAAGGCCGGCAGATAATTCAAGGACGCAATGACTGCCACCCTGTGCCCAGGTTCCACCATTTTTTCGCCGGATGCGTTCCGCACGTTGGTAGGCACCATCAGCTCTACGGAGCCGTATTCATGGAGAATCCCCTTGGGATGCCCCGTAGAGCCCGAAGTATAGACGAAAAAAGCACCGTCGTGCAAATTTCTGGGGCGGCACCTGCCCAAAGTCCCAGAAGTAGCGGAACCCGAGGCCCTCTCACCGAAAATCCTTTCAAGAAGGGCATCGTCAAGGACAAGCCTGGGCTTCAAATCTTCACGGATGAACTTTTCCCGCTCAACAGGCTCCCCCGTCTCGATTCCTGCAAAGACGGCCCCCGCTTTCCAGACCCCGAGAAGGCAGGCGTAATGGAATGCGCTCCTGGAAATTTTTACAAGAACCACCTCTTCGGCACCCACGTTTTCCCTTTCGAGGTAATCAAGTACCCGCCCCGAAAGGGCGTCTAGTTCGGCGTAGGTAAGGGACTTTTCCGCGTCCGACACGGCAACGGCATCGGGCATTCGCTCCACATTCTCGAAAAAAGCTTTAAAAAAGTCCATCATGGGGTGTTTTATGAATTTTTGCACCAGGGAACACCTCCGAAAATAATAATTTGATGTTATCGAGAGTAACGATTCTGCGACATTTATGAGCCGTAACAAGATTTTTTGCGAAGAAAGATTCAAGACCCTGCTGGGAGCCTCCACCGTAGGCATGATCATTCCCATCGTGGTCATTCTTTCCAATGCGGCCATTGTCGGAAACGTACTTGACGAAAGGGCCCTGTCTGCCTGGAATGTCTTTACCCCCCTGCTCAATTTCTTTATCGGGATTGCCGATATCGTAAGTATCGGCACCTGCTATGTCTACACCTACAAGATAGGCGAAACGGACAAGTCGGGAGCGGACAAGGTCTTTGGGCAGAGCCTCCTGGTTTCTGTAGTGCTTTCGGCCATTACCTACTTCGCTTCCGGCGCCTGTTTCGAAATTTACCTGAACTACCTTAACCTAAGTCCAGAAATCACCCAGTACGCACAAGACTGTTTCTGCTACTACCGGTACGTGCTGATGCTCTACCCCGTCTATTTTTTGCTTTCGGACATGGTGCTCATGGACGGGGACGCGGCCTGCAGTTACCTTTCAAATGTGCTTCTGCTCGTCGGGGGCATTACCGTTTCCGTCGCGGCATGCACGAACATGGGAATCTCCGGCATCGGCGTCGGGGCACTGGTCGGCACCCTAGGGGCCATACTTGCCCTGTGCCTTCATTTCTTTCGCAAGTCCAACTCCCTCAGGCCCAGATTCCATTTCAGCTTCAAGCTCCTCGCCGTCACCCTGAAATACAGCATTGTCGATGCAAGCCTCTACCTGCTTGTGGGGCTACAGACCTTTATCCTGAACAAGTACGTTATTTTCAACTATGGCGAATTCAACCTGCCGGTACTGACGCTCGTGACAAGCGTTATCCAGTTGACCATCATCTTTGACGGAATCGGCCAGGCCATGACGCCCCTTGCCAACGTTTACCATGGTGAAAAGAATCCCGAGGGCGTGCGGAAGGTCATGAAAATTTCCATAAAGGCCGCACTGGCAGAAGGGCTGATCTTCACCCTGATTCTAGCCATTTTCGCCCCAATGATTCCCAGCGCCTTCAATATCGAATCTCCCCTATTGCAGGAACTTTCCACCAAGGCCCTCTGGATGGTCTGCCCTACCCTGTGTTGCACTGCCCTGCTTTTCCTTTTCACCTCCTATTTCTTGGTGCGACAGTCCATCGGCCACAGCCTTACCATCTGCGCTCTCAAGGATTTGCTGATGCCTGTCCTATGCGTGTTTGCCTTCGGGGCTATGCTTGGCTTTTCGGGCGTGTGGGTGGGGCTTTCCCTGGCACCGTTTCTTACCCTCATCATTGGCACACTGCTGTCCCTGTTACGTTTCAAGGGAAAGAAATTCCCCTTGTTCCTGGATGAATCCGAAAAGCACCATTATTCCTTTGACTTCGTGGTCACCACTGAGAATACCATGAGCATCCAACAGAAAGTCCGGGAAATCCTGACCCAGGAAGGCGTTTCAAGCAAGAACATCACCAAGGCCCTGCTGATCATAGAAGAGATTTACATGTTCCTGATAGACTACAATGCACCCAAGGTTCTCTTGTCCGAACTCACCATTGTTGTAGGCAAGCACGTGCAGATGATTTTCAGGGACAACGGAAAGATTTTCGACATCACGAGCGAAATAAGCGCCACCTCTTCTTTCCGGGGGTTTGTCCTGAAAAACATCATGATAAACCAGGAAGACAAGAAAAACATAACCACCACGAGCTACAACCGGAATTTTATTATATTACCCCTGTAAGCAGTTAGATTATGGACTTGGTATGGCCCACAAAAAAATAAAATTCAGTGAATCCACCCAGGCGTTGTTCGAAGAAAACGAATGGAAGGCCAACAACCTCATTGCAGGTTCTTTCGGCATCTTGGCGTTTATCTACCTCGTCATCGCCATCTGCTCCATTACCGGCGTCTTCGATGTTCCCGCCACGTGGGGGATTTTCTTCTTTGGGCTACAGACCGCCTTGTTTATCGCCATGATGTTTGCCATCAGGCGCCTGAACCAAAAGAAGTTTACCAAGTACGTGGGCCTCGTGGCTCTACTTTTGGCCATCAGCCTCTACACGGTCATCTACTCCTACGGCGTGGAGCTCCTGTTTGCCATTCCCATCGTGCTGAGCTGCCGCTACTACCTGAAAAAAGTGACCCTGAACGTATCGATAGTGACAACTATCGCCTATATCGTTTCTAAGTTCCTGTCTTCTATTTACGGGCTTCCGGACATCAACATGGTCTCCTTTGTTCCAGGAACCATCATTACCATCACCAGCACCATGGACGCGGCCATTGCCGACGCCATCAGCCAGCTGCAAGGGGAAGCCCTGCACCAATTCCTGGTGGACTACAACATCAACAACTTCTTCTACTGTATCGACAGTAACCTGGTGTTCCTCTTGGCCATCATCTATGTCTGCTACAACACCACAAAGCGGATGCAGACCATGGTGCTTATCCAGGCGGACATTTCCAGCAAGAAGGCCGCCGTGGAATCGGAACTGAAGATGGGGAACTCTATCCAGATAAGCATGCTCCCCCACAATTTCCCCTCATCGGAATCCGTAGAAATCTTTGCTACCATGGACCCTGCTAAAGAGGTGGGCGGTGACTTTTACGACTTCTTCTTTATCGACAAGACCCATGTGGGTATCGTCGTGGCCGACGTTTCGGGCAAAGGCGTCCCTGCGGCCCTCTTCATGGTGATTACCAAGACCCTCATCAAGGACCAGGCCAAGCTGGGGCTGTCTCCCGAAAAGGTGTTCACCAAGGTGAACCACTCCCTGAGCAAGAGCGACGACGAGGGAATGTTCGTGACGGCATGGTTCGGTGTTTTGGACATGGAAACGGGTGTCTTGAATTATTCAAATGCAGGACACAACCCTCCCCTGATTTGTATCGGAGGCAAGGATTTCCAGTTCTTGCGTTCTCCCAAACGCAAGTTGCCCCTGGCTGCCATGGATAAAGTCGAATACTACCAGGAAAGTATCACCCTCTCGGCAGGCGACAGCATTTTCCTCTATACCGATGGCGTTACCGAGGCCTGTCACCAGAAGGATTTCTACGGCGAGACACGCCTGACGGAATACCTGAACAAGAACCGCGACACCGATTTGGAAGGTGTTCTGCACGGGCTCAAGGCGGAGCTGGACGCTTTTGCCGATGGCGAACCGCAATACGACGACATCACTATGCTGATGATGAAATATAAGGGAAGGGGCTAGGGCCTAGGATTTAGGGACTAGTAATGAGTTGTGGGTTGTGAGTTGTGAGTTGTGAGGCGTGATGGTTACAAGAGGTTCGAGGCACGAGCATTGTCATCCTCGCGCAGGCGAGGATCCGCTTGAGGAAACAAGAGTTAAGTTTTAGTTTGTAAAATTAAAAATCAGGGAACTAGGATAGTCAAAAATGTCAAACAAGAGAGAAAACTGGGGTTCCAAGCTGGGAGTAATCCTCGCCGTGGCAGGTTCTGCCGTCGGACTCGGCAACTTTTTACGCTTTCCCGTGCAGGCGGCCACCAACGGCGGCGGAGCTTTCATCATCCCCTACCTTATCGCCTTCTTGCTTTTGGGCATTCCTCTTTCATGGATGGAATGGACCCTTGGCCGTGCGGCAGGACTCCACCATCACGGTACCGCACCGGGTGGATTCCACTACATTCTCGGTAAAAAGCCCTGGGCAAAGCACCTGGGTTCCTTGGGACTTTTACCCCCGCTGTTCATCAGCTTCTACTATGTCTTTATCCAGTCCTGGATTCTGGCCTTCACCTACTATTCCGCCACTGGAAAGCTCATGGAAGTTGTGGCTGGCGGCTACGAACCCATGAAGGAATTCTTCGGCAACTACATCATGCTGAACACCAAGGTAGGCCCCATTCCTGCCGCCATACTGTTCTTCTTGATTACCTTCGCCTGCAACATGGGGCTTTTGTCCTTCGGCGTACGCAAAGGTATCGAGCGGGTAAACAAGGTGACCATGCCCATCCTCCTCATCATGGGCATTATCCTGGTGGTACGCGTACTTACCGTAAGCGATATCGGCAAGGGCCTTGCCTTCGTGTGGAACCCGAACTTCTCTGAAATGCTCAACCCCGCCGTGTGGCTTGCGGCGTCGGGCCAGGTGTTCTTCACCATGAGCCTTGGCATGGGTATCGTGTTCTGCTACGCCAGTTACCTGAAACCCAAGGAAGACCTAGTGCTTTCGTCCCTGACCGCCGGCGCTACCAACGGATTTGCCGAAATTATTTTGGGCGGCACCATCGTGATTCCCATGGCGGTGCTCATCGCCGGCAACAACATCGAGGAATGCGCCAAGCTGGGCACCTTCGGTCTCGGTTTCCAGACCATGCCCTTCGTGTTCGGGCAGCTTCCCTTTGGCGGATTTTTCCAGACCCTCTGGTTTGCCATGCTCTTTATCGCAGGCGTCACCAGCGCCATTTCCATCATTCAGCCCCTGATCAGCTTCTGCGAAGACGACCTGAAGTTCCACCGCAAAAAGGCCATCGCCGCCACAGGAACCGTGACCTTCCTGGGTAGCCTGGTGGGCATCTTCGGCCTTGCCGCCGGTGCCGTCGATGAACTGGACTTCTGGGGCGGTAGTTTCTTGCTGGTGGTGCTCGGCACCATCCAAGCGTTCATTTTTGCCTTTGTGCTGGGTCGCCGCAAGTCCGAGACCATCGGCGAAGACGGCAAACCCGAAAACGAAGCCTTTGCCCTGATGAACGACGGCGCGGCCCTAAAGCTCCCCCGCTTTTTCCGCCCTATCATCATGTACGTGTGCCCGATTTACCTTGCCATCGTGCTTGTAGCATGGATGATCCACGACGGCATGGGCGTGTTGCTGCTGAGCAATGTGGCCGCCGATGCACGAGTCACCTTCCTTGGCCAGGAATTCTCCCAGATTGGCTTTACCTGGGGCGTGCGCGGATTCCTGCTTGCGCTGGTAATCCTTTTGAATATTGCCATCTACTTTGCCTGGAGGCAGGGTGGTACTGCAAGACTCACCACCATCTTGCATAAACAGACCAAGTCTGTGGGCCGAGCCGGTGAACACGACGAAGAGGAGGCATAACCATGGAATTTTCTACAAGCGGACTAGTTTTTATGGTAGCCTCCTGGGCCGCCATCATCGGACTTTGTATATTTTGTTTCGCTAAGGTCTTTAAGAAAAAATAACTGACGAGAATTTGAAGGAGAGAACCGTGAAGGACATTCAAGAGAAAGTATCTGAACTAGGCCTGACCCTGCCCCAATGCCCGGCCCCGCTGGCGGCCTACATTCCCGCCACCCGCTATGGCGATACCATCGTGGTCTCTGGGCAGTTGCCCTCCATCAACGGAGACTTCTCCAACTTCTGCGGCACGGTGCCTACGGACATTTCCGTAGAAAAGGCTACCGAAGCGGCACAGATTTGCCTAATGAACAACATCGCCGCCGCCATAACGCTCCTGGAAAGTGACGAGACCCTGATGCTGGTGCAGATGCAGGGCTTTGTGCAGTCTGCAAGCGACTTCCACGAGCAGCCCGCCGTGCTGAACGGGGCCTCCGAGCTGGCCGTACGCATCTTGGGTGAAAACGGCAAGCATGCCCGCACCGCCGTAGGCGTTGCCGCACTACCAAAAAATGCAGCCGTCGAAATCAGCTGCACGTTCCAAGCCATCCGCAAGGCAATCAGTTACAGCGGACGGTATCATTGGATTGAGAAGAAATAGTTATATCAACTCTTCCGGAGGCAGGTGGTCGCCGCTTTCGGGTTCCTGGTAGCAGGTTTCCGGAACCTGGACCTGCATCTGGAAGTAGGCCCTGTGGGCCGCAATCACCCGTTCACGGGCGAATTCCGCGTTCTGCCAGTCCCCGATCTGCACGTCCTTGCCTTCCAGTTCCTTGTAGTTCTGGAAAAAGTTCTTGGTAATGCGGAGGAACATCTGGTCCACGTCGGTAATGTCCTTGATGGGGCGCGGGTTGAAGACCGGCACTCCCAGAACCTTGTAGTCCTTCTTGCCGCCGTCGGTCATGTCCAGTGCTCCAATCACGCGGCAGGTACAAACAGAACCCGTCATCATGGAGGCGGGGCTGTAAATCAGCATATCCAGGGCATCGCCGTCGTCGGCCTTGGTGCTGGGGATAAATCCGTAAGTGCAAGGATAGCTCATGGAGCTGAGCAGACAGCGGTCCAGGCGGAACACGTGCAGGCGCTCGTCATATTCGTACTTGAGGTTGGTGTCCTTGCCGATTTCCACCACGCAGTCCACTTCGTAGGGGTACTTGCGTCCGATGGGGAGATCGAGATAATTAATAGCCATTTATACTCCAAGGGGCCCACCTTGAGCCCAATTCTTGTTTCTTTTCAATTTTGTAACGCAAATTTAGCATTTATCTGAAAAGATGTAAAGGCGCAAAAGGCCAAGACATCTACCTGCTACGCCAACGGGACGACGTGACCTTGTCGAAGAGGCCGAAGTAGAACACCGGTTCACCCTTGTCGGGGCTGTAGCCTACCTCAAGGCGGATACGGTCCAGGGCGGGAATCACCAGATGGATTCCCCCATAGACGGCACCCTCGTAATCGTCCCAGCCGGGGCGGCCCTTGTCCCATAAGAGGCTCCCGTCGAGACCGGCCACCAGTTGCACCCCGTAGAAGAAGTTCACGCCAGCAACGCTTGCCGCATGGCGTTCCATCAGCACAAAACGCTCTTCCAGCGTCAATAGCACTTCGTGGACTCCCAGGTAGTTGGAATCGGCCTCGTGGCCGCGGAAGGTATTTGCCCCGCCATGATAGTAGTAGTCGTAGCGTTCCACATCGCCCAGGCGGTAACGCACCAGTGCGGTCGCCCCCGTCACAAGGCGCCAGAGCGTGTAATAGGCCCTGGCATCCGTCAAAAGTTCGCGGTAGTTCTCGCCACCCATGCCATCGCCACAATCGCCCTCTTCCAGGATATTGCAGTTGATATCGCGGTCATCTCCCTCGCCCACATGGGTCAGCATGTATTCAAAATAGACTCCCCGGCGGCTATCCAGCTTGCTATCACGGAAATCGAAAGCAAAACCGAATCCAAATTCAGGCAAGAAAGCGGCATCCTTCAACTCGCGGCCAGCCACCGTCATAAGCAGGGACAAATGGGGGGTAATTCCGTAATCCAAGTCCAGGTCCAGAAGCCAACTGTCGTCCTGGAAACCGCGAATGTCATCGTAACTGTCCGTACGGAGGAACTCCAAGTTCCAGCCCAGAGGCTGGCCGAACAGGTAGGGCGAACTTGCGTAGAAGGCGTATTCGTTATTGTCTAGGAACGGGTCGGTAGATGTGCGGTACTGGACCTCGGCACGGATGTCCTCACCCAGCACGTTCAGGTTTGCGAGGGCAAGGCCGATCATGAGCCCGTCGCGGTCGGTCTTCTTGCCTGCCGGGGCGGGAATCCAGCGGAAAATTTCCTTGAAGCGGTAAGTCAATTCGGAATTCGGAATTCGGAATTCGGAATTAGACGCAGAGCGACAAGAGACCTCAATTTCCGTAAACAGATCCAGGTCCTGCAGGCGGCGCTTTTCGGTCTCGAACTTTTCGGTAGAGAAAGCCTCCCCCGCCTTGTTCAACAGTTCCCGCTGGACCACGCGGGGGTTCGTGTGTTCCAGACCCTCGAAACGAACGGAAGAAATAACCGTACCGTCAACACAAGCCGCCACCGTGGGGGCCGACGACGAATCTGCCGGAGCCACCTGGAGGGAATCGGCATCCGCCGGAGCCGCCATTGCGGACACCGCAAGGGCTAACAAACCAAGGAATGTGGTTTTAAGGCGAGGCATCGATGTAAATGTAGAATTTAGGGAAGGTCCCCGTGATTCTATCGGGGCGTCGCCCCTCCAGAATGACAGCGGGGATGACAAAGTGTGGCGCAGGGATGACAAAGTGTGGTGAATTGTTCACCTAGATTCCGGGGCGTAGCCCGGAATGACGCAGGAGTCGGTTCCGGCGACGAGACGGGTCCAGGCGTTTCTGCATGGCCGTGAGCACCCGTGTCAAGAACCAGGCAATGGCAAAATAGATGATTGCCGTCGTGACCAGCGGGAAAAACGCCTCATAAGTGCGGCTACGGATAATGTCGGAAGCCTTGGTCAAATCCTGAATGGCGATGTAACCCACAATCGAAGTCATCTTCACCAGCGAAATGAACTCGCCCTGGAACACCGGCAAAAAGTGTCTGGCCGCCTGGGGCAACACGATCTTGAAGAAAGCACGGGGTTTCGTGTAACCCAGGGCAAGGGCCGCTTCCATCTGCCCCTTGTCCACCGCCTCGATTCCCGTGCGCATCATCTCGGAAACATAGGCCCCGAAGTTCATGCCAAAACCAATGACAGCTACCCAGACTCCATCGATTCCCGTACGAGCAAACACCACATAGAACAGAATCATCAGGAGCACCACCGAAGGGGTCCCCTGCAAAATGCGGATGTAGATAATGGCGATGGCATCTACAATTCTAATCTTAGAAAGGCGCATCAGGCAAATCAGGAATCCAAGAACCGTACCGAGCAATGCCGACAGTATGGAAATGTACACAGTCACCCAGATGCCATTTGTCACCAGTTTCCAGCGGGATTCCATGACGAAAGTCCGCACAAAACTGGACTTCAACGACGTAATCAGGCCTTCTTCGACAATGGCGGCAGAGTCGCTTGCCGCACCGTTTTTCGCAGGCGACAACACATTCTTTTCATCCAGAATCTGCACTGCCATCACGCATTCCGACACATAGAACGAATTGGACAGGAAATTCTTTTCCTTGAACGCCGGGGTTGTACTCAACGTTGCCACCGCAAAATCATACATTCCCGTTTCGACACCGAGAATAACCGATTCAAACGCGACATCGTGAACTTCAAGACCATACCCCATCTCTGCAAAAATCCGGGCCATCAAGTCCATCTCGTAACCGACAACTTTACCGTCCTTAATGTATTCAAACGGCGGATTGATGGCACTCGTCGCCATCTTGAAAGTCGGCTTTCCCTCTTTTGCCTTCGGGAAATCCACGACCTTTCTCGTTTCGTCGTGTCCCAGCCACAGGTTGTCAATCGAATCCAGAAGGCCCGATGCACGGTACTTTTCGATATAGGTGTTCAACTCGTCACGAAGACTGCGTCCCTTCTCCTTTTTGGGGAATACCGCCACGATATCCATGGGTTCGAAACCCGCATGGATATAGCCAAGATTCGGGTTTTCCAAAGCCGCATAACGAATCACCGGTTCGTCGTTGATAAAGCCGTCCAACTTACCGTTCGCCACAAGGTAGGCCATGTCCGGCGTAGATTTGTAATAGTCTATTTTCGCCTTTGGGAGAAGGCGCCGCGTTTCCTTGTCAACGAAAACGAAACCCGTCTGCATACCGAGTTTCAGATTCTCGTTTTTGTTCATCTCGGCTATGGAACTGTACTTGAGCTTCTTGTCCCTGAACTGGGGCGGCACGTCCTTCAAGTCAACTGCCGACGTAGTGTCCATGACTTTTTCACCTTCGTCACGGACCGAGACGGTACTGGGGGAATCGTTCAATAGGTCCGTGGAACGAATCGGCTTTTCGGGTTCGTTACAGCCCAAAAGGATCAGGCAGGCAAGGAATAAAAATCTCAGAAGCATCTTTGTCCTCCCCTACCTGATACGCAGTTCCACGGTGTTCTTGCCACCGGAATAATTGTGAACAATGGTGTTTGTAGCCAGTTCCAAAAATTTGCGGGAGACTCCATCCATGCCGTCTTGCGGATTTAAGGCCTCGCCTCCATATTCAACCTTCATCACCAGGCCGTCACTTTCGCCGGAATATTCCATGACCATGTGGATTTCTTCTGTTACAGAAAGCCTATTCAAAATGGACTGGGCCACCATTTCTTCAAAGGCGAAGAGCATGTTTCTTGACATTCTCTTGGAAACCTGGTTCTTCTCTGCGAAAGCATAAAGTCTGTTCACCATCCCCATATAATCAAAGGTCGAAGGCAAGATTACCTCTTCGAAAACCTTAAGACGTCTTATGAACTGACGAGTCCTGTCCTTTTGCGGATTGTCAAATATCTGCTCGGGAGTCCCTTCCTCGTAGATGACACCCTGGTCCATATAAAAGACGCGGGTAGAAATATCCCGGGCAAATTTCATTTCGTGAGTAACGATGAGCATCGTCAGTCCTTGCTTTGCAAGGTTACGGATAACCGCAAGGACCTCCCCCACCATGGTGGGGTCCAAGGCACTGGTGGGCTCGTCGAACAGTACAATTTCAGGGTCCATGGCCAAGGTACGGGCAATAGCCGCACGCTGTTTCTGCCCACCGGAAAGTTCTTCGGGCAAATTCAGGGCCTTGTCCGCAAGGCCTACCGTATGGAGGAGCGCCATGGCCTTCTCATAGGCTTCTTTCTTTGAACGGTGGAGTAGGTCCACCTGGGCCACCATGATATTTTCGAGAACGGTCAAATGGTTGAAAAGGTTAAAGCTCTGGAAAACCATGCCCATCTTGCGACGGAGCGACGGAACATCTGCCGAAGGTGCCGTAATGGACTTGCCGTCAATCAGAATTTCCCCCGCAGTCGGATCTTCCAAGCGGTTGATACAGCGAAGGAACGTGGACTTGCCTGTACCCGAAGGGCCGATAATAGAAATAATGTCGCCCTTTTCAATTTCGGCATTCACGTCCAGCAGCGGCGTGGCATTAGGGAATACTTTTTTCAGGTGACGGATTGAAATCATAATCCCTCGACAATTTCACTTTTCGATGAAAATATAAATAATGACAAGGGAGGGCTCTCCCCTCCCTAAAACTTATCCGACATGTGTCAATGATTAATCCAGCGAATGGACCAACAGACCGTCGCGGAGCTTGGGTTCAAACCAGGTGCTCTTCGGCGGCATGATTTCGCCAGCGTCGGCGATGTTCATGAGCTGATCGAGAGTCGTCGGATACATCGCGAAGGCGCAGGCGCATTCACCGCTGTCAACGCGCTTCACGAGTTCGCCGAGACCGCGGATGCCACCGACGAAGTCGATGCGCTTTGACGTACGCGGGTCGTCGATGTCGAAGAGCGGCTTCAAGATAAGCTTCTGGAGGAGAGCCACGTCGAGGCTGTCGACCGGACCGAGGTTCTTGAGGTATTCAGCCTTGAACGTGCAAGCGTACCACTTGCCACCCATATAGAAGTTCACCTGGTTCTGCTTTTCGGGGCTCTGCATCTTGTCGAGTTCGGCAATGTCGAACACCTTCTTCATTTCGTCCATGAGCTGTTCCGGAGTACGGCCGTTCAGGTCCTTGAGCACACGGTTGTAGTCGAGGATCTTGAGCTGGGTGCTCGGGAAGAGGATGGCGAGGAAACGGTTGTATTCTTCGTCACCGGTGTTGTTCGGGTTCTGTTCGGCGCGGTAGCTGGCGGCGCGAGCACCGGCAGCACTGCGGTGATGACCGTCGGCAATGTAACTCACCGGAACGGCTTCGAAAGACTTGCGGATAGCTTCGATTTCGGCGTCATCGTCGATAATCCAAACCGTATGGCCGAATCCGTCGCCCTTGCTTACGAAGTCATACACGGGCTTACGCTTGGTAACGGCACCGAACACGTCGAACTGGCCCTGGTCGCGGTAAGTCAAAAACACCGGACCAGTGTTGGCGTTGGTGGCCAGCACATGACGGAGGCGGTCTTCTTCCTTATCGGCACGAGTGAGTTCGTGCTTCTTGATAATGCCGTTGAAGTAGTCGGCAGCGGGAACGCAGCAGACGAGGCCGTACTGTTCGCGACCGTTCATGGTCTGGCGGTAAACATAGAGGCAAGGCTTCTTGTCGTAAGCGATCACACCGTCGGCAATCATCTTGTCCAGGTTTTCGCGAGCATGGGCATAGACCTTCGGGTCGTAGGCGTCCACAGAATCGGGCAGTTCCAGTTCCGCGCGGGTCACGCGCAAATAGGAATGCGGGAGTCCTTCGGCCATGGCCTTCGCTTCGGCGCGGTTCATCACGTCGTACGGGAGGGCGGAAATCGTTTCGGCTTCGGCCGGGTTTACCGGGCGCAGCGCCTTGAACGGATAGATGTGCATCATAGGGTGTTTTCCTTTGTGAGCTTCTTTAATTAAAGCCTCGTCTTCGGCAATCAAGTTCTGGATATAGCTGGTCTTGCCCGCCATCCATTTTTTCTTGCGATAATTTACAATAAAATAGGCCAGTACAAAAAATATTGCCCCGCCGATGGCGGCTACGATGGTAATACCCACCATAAAAGCGGCTAGATGGCCCGCCGCATCGTGCCAAAGGTGAGTTATGACAGAAATAAAATTCTTAAAGGACAGCCCCTCAAATTCCGAAAGGAAATCGAAATTGATTTTTTCAGGCTTCAACAGCTTGCAACCGATGGCGTAGCCCGCCGGGTAAAAGAATCCGAACTGGGTGAGCGGGTTTGCCACGAAGGAAGCCACGATTCCGGGGACCTTCGGGAGCCTGAACACGGCGCAAAACGCCACCGTAAGGATAATCGCTATGCCGATAGTGGGCCAAATCCCAATAAACACACCCGCTGCTACTGACCAGGCTACCTTCAGGGCATCCTGCCTTTTCGGGAACATGCGGTTGTAATAGATGCGGCTGAGCCTCTTGTACTTGGACTCGTTCTTGTCTATGGGTTTGTGCCTAAAATGAATCATCGCGGGGGCAAATATAGAAAAATAGTGGCTAGAATCTAGGGGTAGGATCTAGAAGCTAGTATCTAGGGGCTAGATCTAAGGGTTGTGAGGTCACACACCGCTCATCGCTCACTACTACCATCCCGAGCCTCGGACCTCGAACCCCGTGCCTTTTTATATATTTTAAATCTATGAAGCATTTGATTTCCAAAGAAGGCTTTGAAAAACTGAAGGCGGAATGGGAGCACCTCAAGTACGAGGAGCGCCCCGCCATGATCAACCAGGTGCAGGCCGCCGCTGCCGAAGGAGACCGTAGCGAAAATGCCGCCTACACCTACGGTCGCATGCGGGTCCGGGAAATCGACCGCCGCCTGCGGGAACTGGACCGCATTCTGGACGGCGCCCAGGTGGTAGAAACCCAGGCCCCTACCGATGGCACCATCAAGTTCGGCGCTACCATCAAGATGAAAGATATCAAGACCAAGCGGGAGCGTACCTACAGTATTGTAGGGGAAAAGGAAATCGACCCGCTGCAGGGCCGTATCAGCATGAAGTCCCCTATCGGCGAAGCCCTCATGGGCAAAAAGCAGGGCGACCAGGTACAAGTGCAAGCCCCAAAGGGAGTGATTACCTACGAAATCGTTGAGGTCAAGTATTAACAAGTTACTAGTTCTAAGTTCTGAGTTACTAGAGGAATTTCGGCTAAGAAATATGATTTCTAAACCGCAAAAGCTACAAACAGAAATAATATTTTTCTCAATAAATAACTAGGAACTAGTAACTATAAACTATGAACTTGCCGAAGGCATACCATGTTCATCGACACCCATTGCCATATTGATTCCTACGAGCGGCACTCCGGCGAAAGCCTGAGTTCACTGCTGGAGCGGCTCCCCCACGATGCCGACCCGAAGGTCGCCCTGCCCGAGGCATTCATCCACGTGGCTTGCGACCCCAAGGACTTTGAATATGCACGGGAACTTTCGGAAAAATACCCGAATGTCTATGCCGCCTACGGAATCCACCCGGAATATGTTCTGACGGAAACCGCCGAAGACGAAGCCCGAATGATGGAATTCCTGAAGCACCCCAAGTGCGTCGCCTGCGGGGAGTTCGGGCTGGACAACCATTACGATTTGGAACATCGGGCAGAACAGGTCAAATTGTTTGAACGGCACCTGCAACTAGGCATAGAAAGCGGCAAACCCTTGGTGCTCCACCTGCGGGAAGCGGACGAAGACGCCCTAGCAGTGCTTCGCAATGCAGACCTGCAAGGCAGAAATGTCCATGTCCACTGCTTTACGGGAACGCCGGAATTCGCAGGGCAACTCCTGGAACTCGGGGCTAGTAAAAATTCCAGCTTTTTTGTGGGCTTTACGGGAATTGTCACCTTCAAGAACGCCCAGAACGTGCGGGACGCCGCCGCTCTAGTCCCCCTCGACCAGATGCTCCTGGAAACGGACAGCCCCTACATGGCCCCCATTCCCTACCGCGGGAAAAATTGCCATTCGGGATACATTCCCTACATTGCCGAAAAACTGGCCGAAGTCAAGAACGTCTCCATAGAAGAAATCTACAAGCGCTGTCGCGAAAATACAAGACGCTGTTACGGGATTTAATTAGAGCAGCTGACTCTTAATCGCTTAGAACTGCTGGCGGATTTTGTCGGCTAGGGATTCGCCCTGGGCGTTGAACCAATCGTCGCCTGCCGTTGCGGGAATTTCCGTTTGAATATTGGCCTGCAATAGTTTCTGCGAGGATTCCTGCCAGTAGATGCCACGCATTTTTAGGACGGCGGGACCCGCATCGCCATTTCCGCTGAGAATTTCGGCGTGGCTTGCCACCGGGAACTGGCAGCCCGCATTCAGAGCCTTCAAAAAGGACATTTCGGCAAGAGCGATGCCGAAGGTTTCGGGATGGTTGACGGCAGCGAGAAGGGGAAGAAGTTCGGGACTGGATCCTTCGTCGCTACGCTCCTCAGGATGACATGATAGAGAGCGTTCCTCGCAATGACACTTGTCAGACAGAGTCTCGATAGCAAGAATTCCCTGGCCGGAAGCGGGCAAGACCTGCTCTACGCTGAAATATTCCGTCACCTGTTCTGCAAGGCCCATACGCTTGAGACCTGCAGCCGCAAGGACCACACCGTCCAATTCCGCAAGTTTTGCAAGGCGGGTCTGAATGTTCCCGCGGATAGGAACGTACTCCAGGTCCGGCCGGAGAGCCTTCAGCTGAACCACCCGGCGGATACTGCCCGTACCGACGCGGGCACCTGCAGGCAGGTCCATAAACTTGATGCCCTTTGCACCGCCCTTCGAAACAAAAGCATCACGAGGGTCTTCCCGCTCCAGCACAGCGGCAAGCTTGAATTCTGGCAGCACCTGGGCAGGCATGTCCTTGAGGCTGTGGACGGCAATGTCCGCACGGCCCTCCAAAAGTGCCACTTCCAGTTCCTTGATAAAGACGCCCTTGCCACCAAAGCTTGCAAGGGACTTGTCCAGACGGCGGTCCCCTTCGGTGGTCATGGAGACCAGTTCGTAATTCACGTCTTCGCCCAAGGCTTTAGCGCAGGCGACCAGGCGGTCCGCCACCAGGCGGGTCTGGGTCATGGCAAGTTCACTCTTGCGGGTGGCTATGCGAATGGTTTTCACAGGTTGGCCTCCAGGCATTTCAGGAACACCTTCACGTCTTCGGGACTGTTAGAATCCTTCACCTTGTACAAGAAATCGTTGGCCATCTTCTTGGCGAAACGCTCGTACATCATGGCGATTTTCTTTGCGGAGGCTTCGTCCAGGTTAGGGAGCGAGGCCAGCAGCTTTCCGGACTCTTCCCCAGCGGTCTTGACCATCTTATCGGCCAGCACATGAATGCCCTTCGCCACCTCGTCCATACGGCACCAGGAGAGGAATTCTTCCAAACCCTCTTGCAAAATCTTTTGGGCGGCGTCCAGTTCCGCCATGCGGAGCCTGCGATTCTCGGAGACGATTTTTTCCAGGTCGTCCACGCACACATACTGCACATTGGGCAGGTCGCCGATGGAAGGTTCGGCATTGCGGGGGCTGCCCAGGTCGATGACGAGGCGCTGGGGCTCGTTTTCGGATGACGACGTTTTTGCGAGGGGAGATCCCCGCCTTGGTTCGACTTCGCTCACCACAGGTTGCGGGGATGACAAAGAAAGGGGTGCTGCGTCTTTTAAAGCACGAACGAATTCATCCCTTGTCACAATAGGTTCCTGGCAGGCGCTGCACAGAATAACCACGTCGCAGTCCGAAAGCACCTTGTAACGGTCCTCGAAAGGCACCGGCGTCAACACGTCGGCAAACTTCTGGGCATTGGCAAAGGTCTTGCTGCTGGCGTAAATGTGGGTAGTATTCTCTTGCACATACTTGAGCATCAGGGAACCCATCTCCCCAAGGCCAACGATATAGACCGTCTTGTTTTCCAAATCCCCGAAGGTCTTTTGCACCTGTTTCATGGCAAGAAACGGGATATTGCAAGACAGCTTGCTCAGGTTGGTTTCGGTCTTGATGCGCTTGGTGGTGTGAATGGCCTCTTGAAAGAGCTTGTTCAGGACAATTCCCGTGCCGTGAAGCTGGTGAGCCGTCTCGTAGGCACGACCAATCTGGTGTAGAATCTGGTCTTCGCCCATGGCCACGCTGTCCAGGCCCGCACACACGTTCATCACATGCCTAGCCACGTCATCGCCTTCCTTGTAGTAGAAGTACGATGCGTAACTGCCGTAATCTTGGTGAACCAGGCCACACACATACTGCACGAGGTCTCTCTCGCAAAGAGGCCTGTCGCTTGCCACGTAAATTTCGGTGCGGTTACAGGTGGCAAGAATCAATAACTCGTCAAAGGGGGATTCTTGCAGCGCCCAGGTCTTGATATCCATGGGGATATAAAATTTTTCACGGATGGCAATCTCTGCCACCTTGTGGTTCATTCCAGCCATGTAAACCTTACGCACCAATCAAACCACCTTTTGCAAATAGGGCAAAACCACTTCCAGAATCTGACGGTGGCTTGCGTGGCCGCCGTTCAGAATTTCCACACGGATCCTTGGCAGTGCCGGGAAGGCAAATGTCAAGTCCCCCACCAAATCTAGAATTTTGTGGAGGGCGGGTTCTTCGGCCACCCGATAACCGCTCTCTTCCCCCGAGCTTTTCAGCAATAGGCCGCAAGAGGAATCCACCCCTTCCAAAAGGCCGTTCTGCCGTGCCAGTTCGTAATCCCGCTCCGTAATAAAGGTACGGGCCTGAAAAACGCGGTATAGGTCTTCTGCGGAATAAACGGACACATTAGCACAGGAACTGAACTCACCTGGATAATCCGGCCGCTCCAAGCGGTATTCCACCTCGAAGGTTTCCGCGGGGCTTACGCGCACATGGCCGTATGCAGGAGCTTCCGGGGCGTTCCGCAAGTCCCACTGGAGATTAACAGGGGCGTCGTAAAAAAGGGTTTCTTCGGGAACACCGACCTCGCGGCGCAAGGCCAAGAAAAACGGCAGGGCGGAACCATCCATCAGGGGGACTTCGGGCACAGAACTTGCGTCACCTTCCACAGGCACATCCACCACAAAACTGCGCCCCGGCCACATCAAGAATACCGGCGCCAAATGCTCCGGCGTAGAGAGCGCAAGCCCGCCGCACTTGTCATTTATGCCGCCTGCCACAGCGGTCCTGTAGATGGCCGTGCGCCGCGACTCAAATTCCAGCGCATCAAAAACCTTGACCTGACTCGTACTGTAAAAAAATTTGCCACCCACCCGCCATTCTACGCACGAAGACTTCTGCGAATCTCTTTTGAGAATTTCCACAGCTACGGAAGCTTCGGCATAACTCAAACTGCAAGATTTAAAAGAAAGCTTGCCGGACATTTACATTTCCGTCGTCTTTACCCATTCTTGTCCATTGCAAGAATAGGCATAAATCACAGTTCCAGCATTCTTTGTACTACAAATTGCACCCAGTGCATAACTTATTTCATCAAGCGAATAATACCATTTTTTGTCATAACACAATACATTCACAGTTCCATTGACACCTGTTGTATATGGAGTCCAAAAAAATTCTTCTTTTTCGCCTTGATTGTCTTCTGTACATTCCCCTTTTTTTGAAATAATATAGGTTTCAACAGCATCCGCCTCTGTTGATTCATTCCACCGACCTTCTTTACAAGTATAACTGAATCCTTGATTTGGACCATCAGGAATGGTTACAATCTTACCGTCTAATTCTGTATCGCAGGGTGTTCCAACGTTGATTTCTTGCCAGATTCCTTTATAACACATTGAATTAATTTCTTGAGATATCAAATAGTCTTCTATACCATCATGAAAATAAAAAAATGCAAGTAACATTTCTTCTTGATTGTCTTTTGTACATGCACCCATTTGTTCCGTCGAAATAAAATCTATTAGCTCTTCCTTTGTCGGCGAGCGCCACTCCCCACTAGCACATGTAAAGTAATAGTTTTTCCCATTCTCCTCATTTCTGTAATAGCTTGTTTTTCCTTCAATATCAGAATTGCAAACGCCAATTAAAAGTTCAAAAGCATTACGCCTTCTCCATGACCCATTATCACAAACAATGGAATCTCCATCAACCACTTCAACAGTCTTATTACGAGATTTATTGCAATAATCACCTACTGAATACTCTAGATTAATACAACGGATGGAAAAACTTTCCATTCCATCTCCCCAAAATGCATTCACTTCTATTGTATCAGAATCAAAAGACATTTTATATTGAAAATATGGTGCAGTTTTAAAGGTGTTATTTTTGTCCCAAGCCCAGAAACGGGTGTCATCGTGTACAAAAATTCCCTCATCCCAGCGACTTCCAGCAGGCAATGCCGAAAAACGAAAATCGTCTTTTCCAACTGCTACGGCTGTTCGCATTCCTATAACTGTACCTTTTGAAGGCCATCCATCCTTTGCCTTAAGGCTTTTCCCAACCCCTTCTCCACCATTATTTGCCTTTACATATTCAAATAAAGTATTCCACTGCGTTTCAGATGGGATGACCCAACCCGTCGGGCACAAATCATCATTCAACAAAACATCATGCCCATTATTTTTGGAACCCGGATAGAGTCTTCCGTACTTATCGCAATAAACACCTGCATCATCTTGCGGGCAAACACTTTCGTTAGTAATGTAATTTAGATTCTGCGCCATCCATAGTTGCTTTCCTATAACAACTTGCTTGTAGACTTGTTTATCCCTATTATCAACAAAGGTTTCACCAACATTCCAATCAAATTCCTCTTCAAGAGACTTTGAACTGCTTGAGATTATTTCTGAACTAGAGGAATGGTCTTTTTTTGAATTTGAAGATGTATCCTTTTTTGAATCTGAGGAAATTTCTTTCTCTATTTCCCCACTTAGTTCATCGTCATTTGAGCTTGTGCTACTAGAACTGCTACATGCTTCAAGGAAAAAAATGGCGAAAAGCACAACAAGTCCAAGCACAGATTTCCATCTGAAGTTCATTTTCACCTCTTTCACTTTTTCCCGAGTTGTTTCAGGCGAACCATGCAACGGCGCCACAGGTCTATTTCCAGAGCGGGGAATCCAGAAACGGTCTTGCCGTCGGGCACATTGCGGGTCACTCCCGCCTTGGCCGCCACCCTCACATTCTTGCCGATGGTAATGTGGTCCGCCACCTTGGCGGCCCCCGCAAATTCGGAACCGTCCCCAACGGTAACGGAGCCCGCCAGCGCCGACTGTGACGCCATAAACACGTGGTTCCCTACCTTGCAGTTGTGGGCGATTTCGACCATAGAGTCAAAATGGCTGTCGTTTCCGATGGAGGTTGGAGCCAAAAAGCCTGCCGCCACCACGGTATTGGCGCCAAAGCTGCAGCGATCCCCTATGCGGACCCCCGCCAAGTGGGGAATCATGCGACGCTTGCCCTGATATTCGTAAAAACCGAAACCTCGGGAGCCTATAACCGCTCCCGCCTGAAAGATACAGTCTTCGCCAATCTTTACATGGGGGTAAATAGTCACGGAAGATTCTAGAACGCAGTTCGCGCCCAGTTCTGCACCGGCCATCACCACGCAGTGGGGGCCGATACGGCAACCTTTACCGACTATGCCCTCCACCACCGCCGTGGGGTGAATCCGGGCGGCACCGTTCATACCATCGGCATTACATCCGTCAGCCCCATCGCAAGCAAAGCGCTTCAAGAATTCCACTATGGCATGGTGAGGATTTTCCACAGGCATTAAAGCACGGACCTTCGGGAGCCTAGCCTTCAACACCGTCAGGGATTCTGGGCCGGCAGCCAGCGAAGCAGGCACAAACAAAAGCCCCGCCTGGACCTGTCCGAGAACGGAGTCCGAAAATCCGGGCACGTTGGTGTCGCTCTTGAAATTGTCCCCCACCCAGAAACTCACGTCGGACGCTCCCGCCGTTTCCAGAGGCGCAAAACCCGTCAGTTCAAAATCTTCGTATCCGGCAAAGTCCGTACCCGAAAACGGCTGCGTCAAACCTTCGGCACTGAGCCATTCCCGTACTGTAGAAAACAACACCGGTTTCATCAGGGGTCCAAAGCCAGCATGTTCACCTGGGCGGCATACTCGATGGTCACGGTTTCTCCCGCCTTGCCGCTCAAATCCTCGCCGTCCAGCTGCAGGAACTCGTCTTTATCCAGACGGAGCTCCACGGACTTGACCTTCCTGGACTGGAGGAAATACTTCTTGTAGATAAACCCGATTAGCGGGATGTTCCCGATGGCGATGGCCATCAAGAAATTGTGCATGTTGGGAACGTCCACCACTTCCAACAGACCGTCCGCCATGTTGGACCGGAAAAAGGGATTGGCCCCGCTGGCAAAGCTGGGAATGTTTCCAACGATCACCGTCCTGTGGCCGGAAACATCCACCTGGTGTTTTTCCCCCGCTGCATCCACATAGGCCAAAGAGCCCGACTTGAGCATGTAATCCCTGTCGGCAAAGAACCGCTTCACGTAATGGAGCTTGTTGGCCACTACGGAATTGGAGGCGATAGCTCCCGTGGCACGGTCCAGGTTGAAATCGTGGGCAATTCGGGCATCGATTCCCGCCGAAAAATAGTTGGCCAGGGCGAACTTGCCGTTCACCTTCCAGATATCAAAAGGCCTCGCCCCTGTAAGCACCAAGCGCCGCACCAGGAACAAGAGGCCCCGGTCCACGTAGGGCTTGTAAAGGTTCAGCACCCGGGCCAGGTCGTTCCCCGTACCCAGCGGGATAAGTCCGATTTTCACCTTCTGGGAAAACCCGCCCAGAAGCATAGTGGAAAGCACCGCAGAAACGGTCCCGTCGCCGCCTACGGCCACCAGGGTTTCCGTCGATTCCAGGGCCTGCTGGATTTGCTCCCGCATGCCTTCGGCCTGTGTAAATTCAGCCTTCCATTCCTCCTGCTTGTAATCCATGGACGCCATGATTTCAGGGAGGAATTCAAAAATGACCTTCCCCTGACCGCCGCCACTGATAGGATTGATGAGAAAATGGAACTTGAGCATTTAGGTTTCTTCTTGTTGCAAAAGTTCGTCCTTAACGACGAGGTAGCGTTCCACGCCTTCTCGAACGTGGTGCAGTTCCTCTTCGGAAACGGCACGGGAAATATGGGCCGGAGAACCCACAATTAAGGAACCCGCAGGGAACTCGCGCCCCTGGGTGACCAAAGTCCCTGCCCCTACAATGCTGTTTTTCTTGATGTGGACGCCGTCCATGATGATAGCCCCCATGCCCACCAGCACATCGTCGTCGATGGTGCAGCTGTGAATCACGGCGTTATGGCCTATGGTGACCCGGTTCCCGATCTTGACGGGAACATCGGTGGAAACATGGATGGACACGTTGTCCTGGATATTGGTCTGATTGCCCACCACGATAGGGGCAATGTCGCCCCGCAAGACAGCATTGTAAAAGACAGAGGAATCCTCCCCTATCTTCACATCGCCGATGAGCTTGGAACCCTCGGCAAGGAAGACTCCCTCCCCCACCTCGGGTCTTTTTCCCTTGTATTCGATTTTGGACGCCATACTGACAATGTATAAAATTTATCGTCAGTCATCGGCCCAGCCGTAGTCGAATTTAAACTTGTAGCCTGCATGGGGCTCGCTTCCGCAATCCTTGTCGCAGCCGTCGTTTCCTGGATCGAATTCGATGCCGCGGTCACCGTAGTTGAACTTGTGTTCGGCAAACCCCCGCTTGGGCACGCTCTTGTCCTTCGCATTCGGAGTCACGTCGGACGCCCCTTTCAGTACGCTGGCAAAGTTGTCGTAGGGCCAGTAGATACTGTGGTTCGGCCGCACGTCGTAATCCTTTCCAGCCACCTTCAGCTGGAGCGTAATGCCCTGGCTGCCCATCTCGTAAGAATAGACGGTGTGGTCTCCGGGAACAGAATTATCGTCATGGTTCATGTCGCGGTCCGTCCATTCCTCGTAGATAATGGTATTGCCGGCGCCTACCGAGCCACCCTCATAGAAGTAGTAGGTGTACTGGTGGATTGGTGCGTTCCTGGTGTTGGATCCCTCGTAGAGGATGGCGTCCGTCACAAAGTCCTCGCGGTGGGCCTTGCTGTAATGCCACAGGTATTCCGTACCGCGTCCAGTCATCTGGTACTGGAACCTGATGCGGCCCACGCTCCGGGTGGCCACGTTGGAACCCGCCGAGAACACGTAGGCATTGCCTGCCTTGGCGTAGGCATACACCCTGTAGGTGTAGTAGGGAGAACCTCCACCCACCTTGTCGGTGAAGGATTCCTCCCCAGGTCCAAGCGCCTTCACGAGGGTAATACCGTTGCTCAGGGCATAGCCGTCCTGGGGCTTTACGGTAGTGGATTTCATGACATACCTTTCAAGGGTCGCATTGTCGTAGCCCTTGGCTCCTTCGGCACGGAGAACCACGTAGCCCAGGATTCGCGGGTCGGCCTTGTTGGCCACCCAGTTCAGAATGATGGCGTTGCGATCGCTGTTGCGGCCCAGCACCAGGTCTGTGGGGGCGGTAATCAGGGAGCGGAGAACAAGGCGGTAAGTGGTGGAATCACCCCTTTCGGAATACACCACCATTTTCAGGGTGTCGGCGCTTGCCGCAGACAGGTTAGCGACGTTGAACTTGAACACCATAGCCACCGCATCGGTTCCGGAGCCCTTGGTTCCCTGGGCCGTCACGGGCACCCTGTTTTTGCCGGAGAACACGTTCACGCCGCCGTTCGCCTTTACCGGTTCCGCCGTAGTGACGTTCACCGTAACGCTTGCACCCCTGATGGAGTCGGTGACGAACAGGGAATCCACGCAAAGCAGGCCTTCCATGCGGCAGGTCCTTGACACCGCCACGTCCCTGTCCTCGGAAACATCGTGAACCGCAATCCTTGCGATGTTGGACTTGGTAGAGGCTTCCCGGACATTGGGATTCGGGTCCACATTGTCGTCAAGGCCGTCACCGTCGGTATCCTTCAGGGCGGGGTTCGTAAAGAAAGGTCCCACCTCCGCAGAATCCACGGTCACCGCCACGGTATCGTAACCCCTGACATTCTCCGGCTTGATAAACTTGATGGCGTAGGGCCGGTAGCACTGGGCACCCACACTGCTGAATTCCACCTCCCTGCAGGGCACCGAGATATCGTACTTGGCTCCCTGATGGTGATAGACAAAGCAGTATTTGTGCTTGGAGTCCACCTTGACCATCATGGTATCCGTGATTTCGCAGACACCGGCCCTCAGCATGGGCACGCTGACGCTGTCGTAGGTGTAGGCTATCTTGGTCCAGCCATTGATTTCGTCGAAATCGGGAATCTGGTCACCGTCGCTGTCCACCTTCTCGTCGCTGATACCCAGCATATTCTCCATGCTGGCGGGCACATGGTCGTGGTCGCGGTCCTCGTTGTACATGAACTGCACCTGGTCTCCGGCACCCACAATCAAACTGTCCATGTCAAAGTTCCCAATCTGCAGGGAGCGCACAACCGCCACCGTAGGTTCCGAAGCCTTGACGATAGACACGAACCAGCAGGCCGTATCGCCGTCCGCCGTAGCGTACGACAGGTCTCCCAGGCTCTTGAGCCCGTAACGGAGCTCGCCGCCAACCTTCAGGGAATCCTGCTGGAAGGGAATCTTCAGGATGTCCAGGATTTCGGAAAGCGAAACGGGCTTGTGGAAATCGTCCTTGCCCGAGTAGGCCTCGTTGTAGCGGAAATTGGTGGAAACACGGTATTCGCGGACGCGATTTGCACTGTTTCCGTAGTACATCCCGTTATCGATAGTAATCCTTGCCGTACTGGCCGACGCCTTGGTGTATGCCTCGGTAAAGTCGCTTATCCTGCCGTCATATTCGGTAGTAATCTTGTAGGCGCTTGCCGAAAGGAAAATGGCACCCGGATTGAAAACCAGGTTGTTCAGGGCATCCAGCGGGAGCCCGCCCTTCCAGAACTGCAGTTCCTTGGATTCACCGGGAGCAAGGGTAATCTTGGTCCACTTGTCCTCCCCCGCTCCGTCGCCTACCGAAAGTTCGGCGATAATCTGGATATCGCCGGAGGTCGTGTAAGTACTGGCATTCAGAATCAGATTCTCAATGGAATAGGCTACCTTGCCCGTATTGGTAATCCGGGCCTGCATGCTGATGGAGCCGCCCGTAATGGTTTCGCCCTGGGTCATAGCCTCCGAAATGGCCTGGTTATAGTTCCTGGTCATGGAGGTGGACTGAGTTTCCGTCATGGTGTGGCCCGTGCTAGTGGTGTAGCTCCCGTTATAGCCCACATTCACCAAGAATGTCGGGCTTTTGGAAGCGTAGCCGCCCTGGATACCGAAGCTCCAGGCGCTCATCAGGGAGGCCGACTGGGTCTCGCTGTTGCTCACGCCCGTGGCGGTCTGAACCGACTCCCCTTCGGAAATGGTGCTGGACCTGGTTGTCCCGGTAGTGGTCGTGCGGGTAAGCGTCACAGAAGGCGTCATGGTCATGGTCACTTCCAATTTGGGCAAGTCCGCCACGTTGGGGTTCCAGACCGTCGGATTCTGGGGGTTGAACAGGTTCATCTCGGTGCCGTCGTCATAGCCGTCGCCGTCGGTATCGGCCATACGGGGATTGGTGCCTATCTTGTAGATTTCATCTATGTCAGAAAGCCCGTCTCCGTCGGTATCGCTCTTGCTGTTCACCTTGACAAAGTCGATGTATTCCACATCCCTCAGGTAGAACAGGAAACTGCCAATCCGGGCTCCGGACTGGACATTCACGGACAGCTTTTCGGCATCGTAATAGTCCGTCTTGAAGGACACCTCGGTATTGGCCAGGGGTACCCTGTCAAAAGCCTTGAGGCCGTAGCCCGCAATGAACAGGGAGTCCGTCTCGCCACGACGGTCCTTCGGAAAGTTAAGGGAATCGATTCCCAGGAGCCCCGCCGTGTAGGTGGAGTCCTTCTTGAAGATAAAGTAGGCCTGGCCGGCGAATGAAGAAAGCGAAAGGGCCAGGACCGCGGATGTAATGATACGGTAATTCATGATGGGCCTCCTTACTTTCCGGTAACGGCAATCGTCTGTTGAAGTTTCGTGTTACCGATTTCAAACTTTACTACAAAATTTCCCTTGGGCAAATCCAGGTAATCCAGAGAAATGGACGTGACACCCCTGGAAACATACAAATTACCTTTCCCGATTACAACGCCCTGCACGTCCAGCACAGCGAATTTGGCGTCTCCACCCTGCCTCGAGAACACGGACAGGGTCTGGTTCCTGGAATTCCAGCCAAGGCGAGTCCCGGCGTAGGTGATGTTGTTCGGAATTGCCGAGGGCGTTTCCGAAGAACTGGAGGAACGCTCATCTGGAGCTACCGAAGAACTGGACGGCGTTACGGAATCAGAAGACTCGCCGCCCTTGCTGCCAGAACTGGGCGGCTCAACAGACGAACTGGACGGTGTCACCGAGTCCGAAGACTGCTGTTCGGGAGTCCTGTCCGGTTCGTCGGACCTTTCCGGGTCTTCTTCCTCGTCTTCATCGTAAATGTTGGAACTGTCATTCGGATTGGCCTGGAAGGTAAGGGTCTTTACGGATTCCACCAGGAATTCCTCGACAGAACCATCCTTCATGGTGATCCGGACAAGCCTTGCAAAGGAGGCGTCCTTGCCCAAAAGTACCGCCGAGGTGTCTACCCTGGCACGGAGGGGAGAGTATGTTTCGGCAGCAAAGGCGGCACAAACACTGAAAACGGCCACCATCATCGATATTTTGATTAGCGTTTTCATTTTGGGTTTCTCTCTTTTTCAGACAGCACATGCTATCCGGGTACACCCAAAATATATATTGAGCAATTTATAAAATCAAATATATAATTATTTTGTTTTTAATCAATAAATTTTATAAAACAACGTTTTTCGGCTAATTTTCCCAAAAGGGGAATGCCTTGGTCTTTCGCTACGCTCAATCCCCAACTGTTCGGCTCGGTCATTCCAGTTTGCAAGCAACCTGTCACGACTCTCGCCTTGGACCGTTGTCCCCTCGGTCGAGCCGTGCTCGACATACCCCTTCGCCTAGGGGCAACGCCCCTAAAACCCCATTTTCAAAAAAAATCCGCGGTCCGAAGCTGTATCGGCATACAGCGGATGTTCGCATGAGACCGGATCGAGAAACTTTTACACCAATCAACCTGATTAAAATTCGAATTAGAACCGAGCGAGACAAGGCGCGAGCCCTCGTAGCGTACAAAGCGTACGTGAGAGGTCGAGCAACGCAGTATCGCGATGCGTTATAATTCGAATTACTTCACTTGCTTCGCGAAGGAATCCTTCAGATCCACAGTGCGGTTGAACACCAAGTGGCCCGGCTTGGAATCTTCGCTATCGAGGCAGAAGTAGCCCTGGCCCATGAACTGGAAGCGGTCTTCCAGCTTGGCGTTCGCGAGGCTCGGTTCCACCTTGGCCTGCTTCACGACCATGGATTCCGGGTTCAGGTAGTCGTGCCAGTCTTCGCCCTCGGGAACTGCGGCCGGATCTTCGAGCGTGAAGAGGTTGTTAATCAGACGCACTTCGGCGTCGACGGCGTGTGCCGCAGAGACCCAGTGGATGGTGCCCTTGACCTTGCGGCCATCGGGAGTCTCGCCGCCCTGGCTCTGCGGGTCGTATTCGCAGTGAATCACCGTCACCTTGCCGCTTGCATCCTTCTCGACGCTCTTGCAGGTCACGAAGTAGGCGCCCTTCAGGCGGACTTCGCCATCCGGCTTGAGGCGGAAGTACTTCTTGGGCGGATCTTCCATGAAGTCGTCGGCCTCGATGTAGAGTTCCTTACCGAAGGGGACTTCGCGGGTACCGGCAGCGGGATCGTTCGGGTTGTTTTCCACCTTGATCATTTCCACCTTGCCGTCTTCCCAGTTGTCAATCACGAGCTTCACCGGGTCAATTACGGCCATCACACGGTTCGCCGTCTTGTTCAGTTCTTCGCGGATGCAGAAGTACAAGAGGTTCACGTCCACCATGGAGTCGGCCTTCGACACGCCGATGCGGTCGCAGAACTCGCGGATGGAACTCGGTGTGAAGCCACGGCGGCGGTAACCGCAGACCGTCGGCATACGCGGGTCGTTCCAGCCCATCACGGCCTTCGTCTCCACCAGTTCCAGGAGCTTGCGCTTGCTCATCATGGTGTAGGTCAGGTTCAGGCGGGCAAATTCAATCTGCTGCGGGCGGTTATCAAGCCCGAGCTCAATCAGGAACCAGTCGTACAGCGGGCGGTGCGCCTCGAATTCCAGCGTACAGATGGAGTGGGTGATGCCCTCGATCCAGTCGCTGAGCGGGTGGGCAAAGTCGTACATCGGGTAGATGCACCACTTGTCGCCGGTGCGGTGGTGGGTGCAGTGCTTGATGCGGTAGATGACCGGGTCGCGCATGTTCATGTTCGGGCTAGCGAGGTCCACCTTGGCACGGAGGCACTTCTCGCCGTCGGCGTACTTGCCATCGCGCATCTCGCGGAACAGCTTCATGTTTTCTTCGATGCTGCGGTCGCGGTAGGGGCTCGGGCGGCTCGGCTTACCGGCGTCGTTGCCGCGGTATTCCTGCATTTCGTCGCGGGTCAGGTCTTCTACATAGGCCTTGCCCATCTCGATAAGCTTTTCAGCAAAGGCGTAGAGCTGGTCATAGTAGTCGCTGGCGAAGTATTCGCCGCCCTTCCATTCAAAGCCGAGCCACTTCACGTCTTCGCGGATGGAATCCACGTATTCCACGTCTTCCTTGGAGGGGTTCGTGTCGTCGAAGCGCAGGTTCGTGATGCCGCCGAAATCCTTGTACTTGTTTGCCGTACCGAAGTTCAGGCAGATGGACTTGGCGTGCCCGATGTGGATGTAGCCGTTGGGTTCGGGCGGGAAACGGGTATGCACCTTGGTGCGCTTGCCCGTCTTGAGGTCGTTGACGATAATGTCCTGTACAAAATTCGAAGATTCGGGAATATCCATTGTGGTATCCTTTTAAAATTTACGGGGGAAAGATAGCATTTTAGTTATTAGTTACTAGTTACTAGTTTCTAGTAAATACGCAGGAAAAGGAATCTTTTCGACGAATGTCGGCATTAGTGGTTAGGTGCGAAGGGTGATATAGACTCTTGAAATATGTAGGGGAAAGCCTTGGTCTTTCGCTTCGCTCAATCCCCAACTATTCGGCTCGGTCCAAGCCAGTTTGCAAGCAACCTGTCACGACACTCGCCTTGGACTGTTGTCCCCTCGCTCCAGCCATGG